>JBNKGN010000229.1:0-5901 GCA_050289845.1 Crocinitomicaceae bacterium
TGTTTACATGTAATTAAAAACTGTAGCGAGAGGGGGGCACGATCCCCCGACCTCCGGGTTATGAATCCGGCGCTCTAACCAACTGAGCTACCTCGCCATGCTGCTTTCGCTTCTTAAAGTCACGGAAAAGCCGATGAATTTTAGTGCTAATTGCGGGTGCAAATATAATAGGAATTTTAATTTCAACAAACGGATTTGAACTGACTTGCTGACAATTTCTTTATTTTTTAGTGGAATTAGGTGTTTATTATCGCTCAAGTGATTGAAAATCTTTCTTTTATTGAGTCGATCTCTTATTTTCAACCTCTTGATTTTTGCGAAGTTTTTGTTGCTATTTTTATTCCTTGATTTCTCGTCTATGAATTTTTCCCTTAAAACCATAAAAGCGCATTTCACTCGAAAGCGCGTTCGATTGTACCTTTTTGTCTTTCTGATACTTCCATTATTGCTCTTGTTTTGGTCGAATTACCGCGTTGAAAGCATCAGCGATCCTTATGTGACCTCCGATTTAAATCGACTGCCCAAAGTGAAGGTCGCCATTATCCCTGGAACGATTAAATTACTGGCCAGTGGAAACGAAAATCAATATTTTACACACCGTATTGATGCCGCCGTTCGACTCTATCGTTCGGGGAAAGTTTCGCACTTTTTAATTAGTGGAGATAACAGTCGTAAAGACTATAACGAACCCGAAGATATGCGCTTATCACTTATAGAACAAGGGATTCCCGATTCGGTGATTACACTCGATTATGCAGGGTTTGATACTTATGATTCCATGATTCGTGCTCGTGAAGTGTTTGGTCAAAAGCGATTTATTGTCGTTTCCCAAGAATTTCAGAACGAACGTGCCGTGTATATTGCACGAAGTTTTGGAATAGAAGCCTATGGTTACAATGCCAAGGATGTTCATCGCTACGGAGGTTTTCGCACACGCATACGCGAGTTCTTCGCACGCGGAAAAGCCTATGTTGAAGTACTTGTTGGAGTGAAGCCTACCTTTCTTGGTGAGCGCATCCACATTGATTAAAATGAAATTCAGGAAAATCCTTACAATTTTGCCAACTCCTTTTGAATGAAGGTTGCAAGTGTTTGAAGATGTCCTTCTGTAAAATCAAATTTCACATTCGCCGTTTCGTATATTTCTGGAATCGATCGAGTGTAGCCCAATTTTAACGCTTCTTTGTAAGCAGCAACAGCTTTCGTTTTATCCTCCAAACTGTTTTTCCAAACTCCCAGTGCGCCTAATTGTGCGATACCGTATTCGATGTAATAAAACGGTACTTCGAAAATGTGTAATTGACGTTGCCACGAAGTTGCCTGAGCCTCTTCATAGCCCGACCAATCCGTGAGTCCTGTGCCGTATGCTTTGGATAGTGATTTCCAGTGTTCTTTTCGCTCTTCTGCGGTATGTGTGTGGTTCTCGTACAACCAATGTTGGAATTCATCGATTTGAGCAATCCACGGAAGTAGTTTCAAGATCGTTTCCAATTGCTCTTTCTTCGCACGTTTTAAATCATTTGCGTCGGGATAAAAGCGTTGCCATTGATCCATTGTGAGTAATTCCATGGACATTGAAGCCAACTCAGCGACTTCTGATGGCAGGTTTTTGTACCCCGTTAATTCAAGATCACGACTTAAAAAGGAATGTACGGCATGTCCACCTTCGTGAACCATTGTTACCAGGTCGCGATGCGATCCTACGGCATTCATAAAAATGAACGGAACACCAATTTCGTATAAAGGATAGTTATAACCTCCTGGTGCTTTCCCGTCTTTGGATTCAAGATCCAGATGTCCCATGGATGTCATCGTTCTCAAACAATCACCAAAATACGGATCAATGGCATCAAACATCTCAATGCTTCCTTCCAATAATTCCTGTCCCGTTGTGAACGGCTTTAACGGCGCTTTTCCTTCAGGGTCTACATCCAAATCCCACGGTTTGAATTTGTCTTTACCCAAAAGACGCAAACGCTCTTCTTGCAGACCTTTAACGATCGGTACGATTGCTGTTTTCACCGATTGATGAAAGTTTTTACAGTCTTCCACGGAATAATCGAAACGTCCCATAGCTTCCAACTTATAATCGCGGAAGTTCTCGAATCCAGCGTTTACAGCAACTTGATGGCGCTTTTTTAAGAGTGAATCAAACAATGCATCGAATGCCTCATAATCTTGCGCACGTCGTGAAACAATCTTGTCAAATACTGTTTTCCGTAAGGTTTCGTCCGTTTCTTTTAACAACATCGAAGCCTTTTGCATGGTCATTTTTTCACCATTGTGTTCTATCGATTGTGCGGCAGAAAGGGAACCGTATTGCTGACTTTCTTCGGCAATTTGGGATTGAATCGGAACATTTTCTTCACGATACAGCGCTAAAGCAGTCTCGATACGACGGTAAAGAATTTTAAATGCAGGCTGATTCACCAAAGATTGATTGAATTCCGAAGCGACCCATTTGCGGTTGACCTGATCTTCCAATGGAGCAAGATTGGGTTGGATTTCCGTAACGAAAAAACGATAGGAATTGCCTAAAGCTTCATCGCGTGTGTCGATGGTCATTTTGATATAGCGCCAGGCCATATCTTCTTCAAGAATCGCTTCCAGTTCACTAATATCCTTTAACCATTGCTGAAACGTTTCTACAGAATCTAATTCGCGTTCGAGCAAATTGGTGTAATATCCTTCGATAGATTCCCAGGCATCAATCGTTAAGTTTTCTTCTACAAAGTGTCGTTGTGGTCGTGTAATTTTCATAACAAAAAAAGTCCCAACGCCCGAATCCCGATAATGTAGGGGAGTAGGGATGGTTGGGACTGTATTTTAAGGTTAAATGCGTTTTATTCTTCTTCCTCCGTGCTCGCTACTTTTTTCTTAGCAGCTGGCTTTTTCGCAGGGGCTTTTTTTGCTTTCGGCTTTTTCTCTTCAGTTGCAGGTGCTTCAGCTGCTGCTTCCGTCACTTCTTCCGCGGTTTCTGTTGCTTCAAGCAATCCCGCTTTCAAAACCAAGTTGTACCATTGGAAAAGTTTTTTGATATCCGATGGATACACGCGCTCTTCGTCGTAATCAGGAAGAATATCTGTGAAATACTCTTGCAAAACGCTGATATCGTCTTTGTGCGAAGGCCCTTCTTTTCCTTCTTGCTTTTTATAAATGTCTGCGAAAATCTCTTTCAACGGCTTGTCATCATCTACTGTGTAGATGCTAATGTCCTCTAATGCCGAAATTCGATCGGTTGAATACGCTGGAAATCGTTTGTTATCCATCAACGATTCTACGATGATGCTATTCTTTCCTTGCGCAATTACTTTATAAAGTCCCGGTCTCCCTGAAATAGATATAACTCCTGATAAATCCATGTTTCAATTTTAAAAGCACCAAAAATAACAAAAAGGCGCTGCAATTATTTTTTACAACGAAAAAAGTCGTGTTACAGTTTAATAAATTTCGCGATCGAGGTGCCTTTGTCCGTTGTGATTTGCAACAAATAGGCACCAGAAGCTAATTCGGAAATATCGAACACATTTTCTTTAACTGGAATCGCGATTGCTTTTCCATCAATGTCCAGGCAATAAACGCTTGAGATGATTTCGTCCGTTTTGATGCGGATCTTGTCCGAAGATGGATTGGGATAAATTTCCAGAGATTGGATGCCGATATTTTGCAGTCCTGCACTCACCTCGTAAGGATCAGAAAGCGCGTAACAACCATCACTGTTGATCGCAAGAACTTGATAACTTCCATCGCCTGCATAATTGATGGTTTGACCGTTCTCTCCGGTCACGGGGCTTCCGTCGATATACCACTGATATCCATTTGCAGCAGAAGAAGTAAGAGCTCCAGACCACGGGGTGAGCGTTGGTTGTGTCGCCAATGTCTCCTCTTGAAGCAAGGCAAACGCATCTGCTTTACCGTAGCCGTAGGCAATATTTGGAACCGTTCCCGTGTATTGATCGGTATAACTTGTTGCGTGCAAATCGTCTAAGAAATTCTGATACGTAGCCATTCCACAGCGCTCAAGGTACAATCCAGCAATTCCCGAAATCACAGGGGAAGCCATCGATGTACCTCCGTTGATAGCGTGCCATCCACCAGAATCAACTGCTTGCCAATAAACGGGATTTGTGAGTAGCCATAAGGGTGCCGCAGTTACGGAGTTGTCGCCTGCTGCAGTTACATCAGGTTTCATCACGTTGTGTCTGTTGGGACCAAGACTTGAGTTCAAACTGCGCTGTTGAGGATCTACGCCTGTGGTCACTGTGGTTAATCCATTCATATCTGTGAATGATTTACGGTTTTTCATGTTCGCGACGGTCACAACTTTTTCAGAACAATTCCACGAAGAAACGATCGTTTGAAGAGAATCGGGCATCACGTAATTGACAATATCCGGCATTTCAACGGATGTCGGTAACGTAGTCACCATGTCATTATAACCGAGCCAAGAGCCAGACCACAAATCATACTTGCCAGAGCCCGTGGTTTCGAAACGGTAATTGTAGTCCAATGAGTCGACATTACTCACGAACATCTGTAAATGGAAATTACCATCGATTTGTTCCCAATACATTTCCGTCGTTGCAATTCGGTTTCCATTGTTCCATATCGTATCTAAAATAGGCGAAGTGGGGAGACTGCCTGGTGTGTAAAAGTTGGTGCGCCCTCGAAAACTATAATCTCCTGAAGGTTTGTTCGCTCCTAAAGCAAATGAATAGGTGGCATCAGCCAAATCCGACCATAAATCAAAGAAGATGGTATTCGGTGCAATGGAAGCGGTTGGATTGTTTATGAACCAAACAAAACTCGTGTCTGTCGTAGGGGTATTTTGACAATGGTATTTTCCTTTGGCACCCGAGTTTCCTGCAGCACATACGACAATTCTTCCTGGTTTTTCATCCAACAGCGCTTCAATGGCTTCTGCGGCAGGATCGTTTCCGTCATGGCTTCCCAAATAGGTCCCCAAGCTCAAATTGACCACAGCAGGCATGTTATATTCATCAGCGATACTGAAAATGTAATCAACGGCGTCTGCAACGGTTAACGTCCAGTTTGGAAGTGAAAAATTGGTTTCAACCATGATAATATTTGCATCTGGAGCCATTCCTTTGTTTGTGCCATTTGCCATTCCGTTCCCTACTGCTTGTCCAGAAACGGTCGTTCCATGTGCGGATCCGCCCTCTGTGCTCGTGCAAGTACCGTTATTGATCGATGTGCTGTCCCATTCGTATCCGTACCCGTATCCTGCAGGTGGATTGCCATTCATCGAATGATCCCAGTAGCGCAAAACACGGGTATTACCGTTAGCATCAATGAAATCTGGGTGGGTCCAATCAATTCCCTGATCGACAATTCCAATAATAACATCCTTTCCAGTATAGGAAATATTCAGAGGGGCATTTCCAGCGTGTACTTCATCTACATGATGATAGAAGCGAGCGGTGTCAGCCAACGCTGCCGGTGGAGCATATTCGAAATAGAAATCATCGAGAGAACCGTCTTTCGTGTGATCGGAGATCCACTGTGGTGTTGTAGTGATAAACAACCAGCGCGAGGTTTCAAACTTAATGTGAATTCCTTCTTTTTCAGTCAATGCCACATTTTCTGAATGATTTGGGATACAAAACACGGTTGGGGCATCAGGTGCTTTGGATAAAGCGGATTCGAAGCCAAATTTTTGTGCAAGAAGTCCCGAAGGCATCAAAAGCAAAAGAAATGCGAATAAGTAGAAGTTATTTTTAATAGCCATTTGTCAGGATTTAATACCACATAGACGTAAATATAAGCCGAATGGTCAATTTTTGAAAAGGATTGTTGAGATTAATTCTAAATTTACAATGCAATCATTTTTTCTAAAATACATTAAAACATGAACAAAACGATTATTAAGTTATCATTGGC
>JBNKGN010000230.1:0-5853 GCA_050289845.1 Crocinitomicaceae bacterium
GGCTAAAATGGATTTCATATTAATTTTTGATTATTTGTAGGGTTCTTAAAGCTTGTTGATCACTTGTTACTTGAAGTTGGTAGGATCCAGCACTCAAAGTGCGCATATCCAGAGTGGTTTTCTCATCGGAAATAGTGCCGTTTAGGACAATGCTTCCTTTGGAGTCTATCAGTGCAAAGCGCATAGAGGCATCCCAGTTTGGGATTTGGACGATCACGAATTCATTGGTTGGATTTGGAAATAGTGAAACGCTCAGCTGTTGTTCCGTTAATCCAGCGTCTGGATCATAAAATTCAAAAGGCTGCTGAACACCTTCACTTACGATTCCGTCCGTTCCTGATGAGGTGGTGTAGTCTATCTGCCCTACACTGAAACTCACTGATCCGTTAGTTCCATTAGCATCACCACCAGTAGCGACGGTATTTTGTTGTGCACAAATGGGAAGGGTGATCACGACGAAAATGCCGCAAAAAAAATGTTTTTTCATGTAGTTATAGCGTTGATTGGTATTAAATGTAAACAAAATATCCGCACGAATGAAATTCAGATTCGGTATTTAGCGAAATCTAAAATGTATCTTCGCATGGTGATTATTGAAGCGTCTTATGTGATCGATTATTTGGAGGAACCGCAGCGATTTGTGGATGCTGCGATAGGTCGATTTGTTGGTTTTGAAACAAAAAATGCCGTCAAGAAAGGGATCAAACGTCAGCGGTTCTTGTTGAATGGGACGATTCCAGAAACAGGTAGTTGGGTAAATAATGGCGACCAAATTGATTTGCTGGTAGCCGCTCAAATTCCGAAAGCCTATCATTTTTCCATAGAAATAGTTTTCGAGGACCCGCATTTGGCGGTGGTCATGAAGCCAGCGGGTATGGTTGTTAGCGGAAATCAATTTAAAACGCTCGAGCATTGCATGATTGATCAATTGTCGAAGAGTTCCGAACCCGACGCACTTTCCTGGGCATTGCCTGTGCACCGTTTGGATGCGGCAACATCGGGATTGGTCCTATTCGCTAAAACAAATACCAGTCGGCGTTTGCTAGGTCAGCTGTTTGAAAATAAGAAGATCGAAAAGGTGTATCACGCGTTGGTTCATGGTCGTTTGGAATCGATGCGGGTTGAGACACCTGTGGACGGTAAACCTGCAGCTTCACGGATTGAATGGATCGCTGCTGCACCCTCCTTGAAGAATGGGGAACTTTCCCTGGTGAAACTGTTCCCTGAAACAGGTCGGACACACCAATTGCGAATTCATTGTGCTTCCGTTGGATCACCGATTGTCGGCGATAAATTGTATCGAGGCGAACAAGGTACGTTCACACACAAAGGATTGTTTTTAGCAGCTACGAAATTAAAATTCAATCACCCAATCACAGGGGAACTCGTAGAAATTGAAGTTCCCGTCCCAGCCAAATTCGATGCGATGATGCGTCGAGAACAAGCACGTTGGGAAACTAAACTTAGTTCACTTTAGTTAGCGTGCCACCAAAATAAGCGCGATGTCCACGATAAGCTTCACAACCTTCTTCTTCAATCGGTATCGTTTTTCCCTCGTTGAAAGTGAATGCTAGCTGACATCCTGAAGTTTCTGTATAAGTTGCTTTGGAAGGTGATGTTTTTCGCGCAATTCCACTCAAGTTGCCAATGTGTGCGTTGGTCCCAATGACCCAGTAATTGAAAAGAACGACGTCGTCTATGATTCCCAGGTGAAGATAATCTGTTGCTTCTTCTGGGGTATCACGCGCACCATCGTAGATCGTTATTAGATGCTTCATTTCGTATTTCTCAAAGCGAGGGGAATGCAGCTCGGTTTCCTTCAAAACTCTTTTTAAGACAAGGTCTTCTTTTCTACTGCCATCAGGCGATTGCCAACTTCCGATAAGCGAATCGTTTTTTGCGATTAAATCAAAGTTACCTGTGGTTTTGTTGTTGTACGATTCGGTGATTTTCCAGCGGTTCGATTTTGGCGTGATAGTACCTGTGAGCGTCAATTTCTTTCCGTGTTTTACGTACCAGTATCCACCGGTAATTGCGCCATTTTCCGCACGAATTTCAACAATGATTCCATCTCCAAATTCACCCAAGGTTCCGACATAATAATCGTAGAAGGCTGGGGATTCCTGTTCCGAGGTTAGGTCCGTTGTTTCGCTTTTGACCGCTTGTTCGTGATGCTTCACTTGTTTGGTGGAACGTGAATCCTTCGATTTTGAAGTGCAAGAAACGGCAAAAATCAATAAGAGTAGGAATGTCGCAATTTTCATCGCTATCGGTTTTTTAGTTCCTGAATGGTTCGGATGAAATTACGTCGAATAGCCTCGATCGACCGATGCTCGTTCTTTTGAACAATGAAATCACCATGACTAATCGTTCCGTAATGATGTGATGCATCCGCCGTGTAAACGATGGATGAAGCTCTGTAGGAATCACTTGCTGTTGCCAAAAGAGGAGCCTTTTCGCTCAAAATACAGGCATTCAATGGTTCTCCAACTTTGAAATACGTTGGGTTAAAATTGTCCATCGCTTTACGACCAGCAATGGTGGCCATTTCCAATGCAAATTCACCACTATTTCCCGTGTTTTCACTCGTCATTGTGTTGCGCTGGTGGGTAATAAGCCGTTGTCCATAATCCAATAAACGCAGTTCTTCTAAGGGATGGATACCAATATGACTGTCTGTTCCTATGCTCCAATTTCCGCCAAATTTTTGAAATTCATGCAAAGGGAAGAGGCCGTCGCCAAGATTGCCTTCCGTTGTAGGGCAGAGAACGACATTTGCACCACACTTCGCAATTCCTTCGGTTTCTTTTTCCGTTAAATGCGTCGCATGTACCAGGTGAAAACGGTCGTTCAAGGCAACATGATCGAGCAACCATTCGACAGGGCGTTGTTTCAAATAGGCTATTGAATCTTCAATTTCTTTAAGCTGTTCTGCAATGTGAATGTGAAATGGCATGTCCTGATTGGCTGATTTCGCGATTTCTGCAATGGTATTTGGTTCAACACCACGCATTGAGTGAATTCCAATTCCTACGTTTGCACGATCGTAAAAGGATGCAGCCTGTTCTGATGCTTCCAACAATTTTAAATAAGTCTCAATGTCTTTTGATATAAAGCGACGCTGTCCTTCTGTTGGTGCTTTGCCAAATCCACCTTTCTGATAGAAAATTGGCACAAGTGTAATTCCGATACCTGCTGTTTTCGCTGCTGCAATGAGACGTGTTCCCATTTCGGCAAGATTGTCGTATGGCGTTCCATCGGGTTGGTGATGCACATAATGAAATTCCGCTACGTTCGTATAGCCCATTCGCACCATTTCGGCGTACAACATCGTGGCTATGTCTTCCATTTGCTCTGGTGAAACCGATAATGCAAGGCGATACATAGCATCCCGCCAAGACCAAAAATCGTCTGCAGCAGTTCCTTTTGGATGCACTTCCGCCAATCCTGCCATCGCATATTGAAATGCATGAGAGTGGGCATTCTGAAATCCAGGGATCGCGTATCCTCTCGCATGATGCGCGATCGTTCGTACGGCATTTTCTTCGATGCTTTGAATAATTCCGTCAGGAGAGGTAACGATGGCTACATTTTTCTTCCAACCATCGTTTTGCAAGAGTGTATCGAAATAAAACTGTTTCATTAGAGCGTGTTCATTGTTTCAATTAATTGGGCAAACGTACGTGATAATACTTCGCGTACTGCATTGGCACGGGATTCATGAAATTCGGTTTCGCTATCATTCATATAGAGAATTTTGTTCATTTCAAGTTGAAGCGCGTGGACTCCGTTTTCAGGTTTTCCAAAATAGCGGGTGATATGTCCTCCTTTGAAAGGTGTATTGTGATTCACCCCGTATGTCCCTGAACGCAATTGATCTAATGCTGTAGTGATGAGTTTCGGATCGGCGGTTGTTTCATCATTATTCCCTAAAATCATGTCCGGAAAAACAGTTTCACGAATCGTTGGAACCAAATGACGAATGGAATGTGCGTCCCATAGTAAGACCTTGCCAAATGCTTTTTTTCGTTCTTCCAACAACGCTGCTACTTTTTCATAATACGGCCAATAATATGTATCGAGACGTCGCTGTATTTCTGCTTGATCGGGAATAACTGCGTCATTTTTATAAATTGGATTGCCGAAAAAATCCGTTGCAGTTGTCAATCCTGTGATAATACGTCCATCATTGTACAAAGGTGCACTTTCGGGATCGCGGTTTAAATCGATCACCCAGCGACTGTATTTGGCATGAATGATCGTGATGCCCATTTCAGACGCAAAATTGTACAAATCGTGGACAAACCAATCCGTATCATCAGGTGCTGCCATCTTCTCTGGAACGTAATCACCGCGTAATTCTTCAGGGAAATCTGTACCACAATGGGGAACGCTTAAAATAATGGGAACCTTCTGATTTTTCGGAGGGATAATATGGAATGGTTGTGACATAATTTTACTTTGAACAAAGTTAGCATTGTTTGATTATCTTGTGCAACGATGGAGAGGAACTCTACTGATAATACACCGGATATTTCATTTGTGAAGGCGTTGATTCCATTCGGATTGATGCTCCTTTTTATCGTCGGTGGAAGTACGATTTTGAAACTTCCATTGCAGTTTACCTTGTTACTTTCTGTATTGTCGGCGGGTGTTTTGGCCTATTTTTCAGGAATCTCTGTGGCGAAAATGATCGACGGAATAGGGGAAACCCTTCGAAAGGCAATGCCTGCAATCGTTATTTTAATTGCAATAGGAGCAATCATCGCAACCTGGATGTTTAGTGGTACTGTTCCTTACTTGATCTACTATGGGTTAAAGGTGATTCACCCCGATTTTTTATTGGTCACAGCTTTTGTAGTAACAGCGGTCATTTCAACTTTTACAGGAACCAGTTGGGGATCTGCAGCAACCGCAGGTGTGGCGTTTATGGGGATTGGAATAAGCATGGAAGTTCCTGTTGAAATGGTTGCGGGTGCTGTAATTTCAGGGGCCGTTTTTGGCGACAAAGTGTCTCCCGTTTCGGATACCACCAATATTTGTGCAACAGCGACGGGGATTTCGGTTTACGAGCATATTAAAGGGATGCTGCCCAATGTTGGTTTGGCTGGAGGATTATCCGTCATCGCGTTTTTAATTTTAGGAGTAACAAATGGCGGAAATGTTTCGAATACCGTAGCTACGGATGCTATTTTGTCGAATTTGGATGAAATGTATGTGTTAAGTCCTTTGGTGTTGATTCCCCCTGCGATCGTATTTCTAGGTGGCTACAAAGGCTATCCTCCTGTCGTTTTGATGCTTGTCTCTAGTTTAGTTGCTATAATCATTGGAGTTTTTCTCAACGGTTTTGGTTGGCATGACGGCGCTACTGCTTTGGTTTCGGGCTTTCAAACAGAGATGATTCCCAATGCGGGTGAAAATGTACCTCCAACGCTTACTTTGTTGTTGAATCGAGGTGGTATGCAAGACATGATGAGCGGCGCGGTACTCTTTTGCATTTTGGCAGTAGCATTTGGCTCGTTGATGGAACAGGCAGGGGCTATTCAACGGATTATGCGAAGCATTTTTTCGACAATCAAAAGTACGTTCGGTTTGGTAATTGCTGCGTTTATTTCAGGTGGTGTTCTGAACGGTATTTCGGGGAATGCGATGTTTTCAATTTTGACGATTGGACGGATGTTTCAACCGGGTTTTAAAGAGCGTAACTTGCCTTTATCGCTGCTTTCACGCTCGATGGAAAATTCAATGACACTGCTGGAATCGTTGATCCCCTGGCACGTGACAGCGCTTTTCATGGCGAAAACACTTGGCGTGGATACCTGGGCGTATTTGCCTTTCGCGTTCTTCAATATT
>JBNKGN010000231.1:0-5809 GCA_050289845.1 Crocinitomicaceae bacterium
GAGTTTGAAGGCTATGCAATTAAAGTAGATCAAGGAAAAGACAATGAATTTAAAGGAATTTTAATTCACGATCATACGCTGGATAGCGAAATTAAAACCGTTCGAGCGGAATCGGGGAAATTGTACAAATCGGCGAATGGAAAAATGCTCTTCTTTGAATTGCATAACGGCTACATGTCGGAAGAATTGGAACCCGTCACACCCAAACGATTGCCTAGCGGCGCCCTGCACCAATCCAGCGGCAGTCACCCAGCACGCAAATCTACATTTGAATACGCGACATATAAAATCAACCTGACCGGGTTCGATATGCAAAAGACAGACGATGATTTCCTGACCGACAAGCACGAGATGTTGAACGTATTTCAAATCAATCACGCGACAGACTCCATTCGCTCGAAAGCGCATAAAATCCTGAGTAGTTTTAATGATAATATCAAGTCATCTCACCCTTATTTTAGTGCAAAAAATTTCATGGCCCACGACCGAATTAAAACGGGAAACGATGAGCCCGATTTGGACTTAAAAAATGCACCGGAAGCAGTTGTCAACTTTGACAAACTCCCCTATCAGCAAAAGATTGATGCCTACAACAAGGCAAAAACAGTGATACGCACGATCAACCGAAACATGGACGGTCAAATAAAATTCATTGATACCATAGAGAAAGACCTGGATGCTTACATGGTTGAATTCAACCGTAAATTTGCACTTTCCATGGCGATATTAGTGTTGTTTTTTATTGGAGCACCATTGGGGGCTATTGTTGGTCGCGGTGGTTTTGGCGCTCCTGTAATCATTGCTGCCTTGTTATTTATGCTCTATTACGTATTGATCTCCATAGGTGACAATCTCGCTCAAGCACGAACCGTTTCGCCATGGTTGGGTATGTGGTTTTCCGCATTCATCCTCGCTCCTATTGCCTTTTTTGTTATGCGAGCTGCAGCAAAGGACACACCAATTAATAGCGGGGAATATTGGCGTAAATTATTTTCAAGAAAGAAATCGTGAAAGTTGCCTACATCGGACATAAACCAGCTTACCCCAAATTAGACGGAGGATGTGTTGCCAGCGCTGCATTTTTAAACAACCTGATTGACGCCAATTGCGAAGTTACGTATGCGATGTTGAGCACGGACAAACACCCTTTCAACGAAAAAGCGTTCCCGGAAGATCTTCGAAACGCCGTCAAATTACACGCCACGAGTATCAATACAAAAGTGAATGTATTCGGAGCCCTACTCCATCTGTTCAAGCGTTCCTCGTACAATGTAGAACGGTTTTATTCGAAAAACTTTGAGCGTCAGTTGTCCGAATTGATCCAACACAACGAGTTTGACGCTGTCATTTTCGATAACGTATTTGCAGCAAGGTATTTGAAGGTGTTTCGTAGCAAAGGAATTCCAACGTATGTTCGCACGCACAATGCCGAATACAGTATTTGGGAAACATTGGCAGCTTCAAGTAAGAACCGTTTAAAAAAATGGTATTTGCAACGCTTGGCTAAAGACCTCAAAGCATTTGAAATCAAAACACTGCAAGCGGTGGACGGGATTCTTTCCATTACGAAAGATGATCTGTACCAATTTCAAGCTGCAGGAATTACTACCAAATCCATTTATATTCCCGTTAGCGTTGAAAGCACGGAATACATTCACAATTATTCGAACGCGCATATTTTTCATTTTGGAGCCATGAATTGGTTGCCGAATATTCAGGCTGTAGATGCATTGATACGACTGCTCCCAGCGATTCAGGAGCGGATTCCAGGGATTCAATTTACAATTGCAGGAAGAAATGCTTCACTGCGCTTTGATGACGAATTAAATCGCGGGATTTTCGTTGCTGACAACGTCTCCTCCATTCCAGAATTTCTACAAGCACAGGGCATTTTGATTTCCCCAATTACTTCTGGTTCGGGGGTGCGGATCAAGATTCTAGAAATGATGGCGTATGGTGTTCCTATAATTACCACAACCCTGGGAGCACAGGGAATTGAAGATACATCAGGCCTGATCATCGCCGACACGGATACAGCACTCGTGGAAGCGATTTATGAACTTGCTACTGATGAAAACAAACGAAAAGAACTCGGTAATCAAGCACGAACTGTTGTTTCTTTGTACCACAATCCATCGATAATTAGCCAACAGATAGTTGAATTCCTCCAGCGAACATAAACCTGAAATTCTCGTGATTCTTTCACGATTCCCTTATCCGTTGGAAAAAGGCGACAAACTGCGTGCTTTCCATCAACTTAAGGAACTGTCAAAAACGTATCGGATTACCCTCTTTGCGATAAGCGAGCATGAAATTCAACCGGAACACCTGAGTAAAGTTGCTGGATTTTGTGAAACCATAGAAGTTGTTCAACTCACAAAATGGCGCATTGCATGGAATCTGTTTCAAGCTCTCTTTTCTAATTTGCCATTTCAAGTTCATTATTTTCGCTCTTTATTGGGAATCCGAACGGTTAAACAATTGATTAAAGAACATGACTTCAAACATATTTACTGTCAATTAATTAGAATGGCAGAATATGTAAAGAACGTACACCAAATACCCAAAACATTGGATTACATGGACGCCTTAAGTGCAGGGATTCAACGACGCATCGAGCGACGTCCGTGGTACGACAAATGGCTCTTTAGATTAGAAGCCAAACGCCTGAAAGAGTTTGAGCGTAAAATCTTTGATTTCTATGAACATCATACGATTATCAGTCCGCAAGACCGTTTATTAATTTCACATCCCGACCGCAATCGTATCGTGACCATCGCTAACGGTATTGAGCCGTCTTTTTTCGAAAATTTGGAACGTCCAGAAGCGTATGACTTTGTTTTTGTTGGGAATATGGCGTATCCCCCGAATATTGATGCGGTGCACTATATTGCCAAGTACATTCTCCCCCATTTTCCGACTTCGAAATTGCTTGTTTCAGGAGCAACCCCGCATCCGTCATTGGTAAAATTGGCCAATAACAATACTCAAATCGCGCTAACAGGTTGGGTGGATGACATACGATCCGCATATTTGAACGGTAAAATCTTCCTTGCGCCCATGACCATCGGGACAGGTATGCAGAACAAATTGTTGGAAGCGATGGCTTTGCGAACGCCTTGCATCACTACGGATTTGGCAAATTCACCGATTGGAGCGGAAAAAGGAACGCAAATTTTGGTAGGAAACACGCCTGAAGAAATCATCGAACACATACGATTGCTGTTAGAATCGGCGTCCCGACGAGCGGAAATTGCAACAGCAGCACAAGAATTTGTCCGTGCGGGATATAGCTGGGAACACACCACGGAACAACTCATCCAACTAATGGAGCAAAATCAAGCAGAATCAGCGAATAAGTGAGATATTTCGCGTAATTTTGCAACAAATTACAGAGACATGAAATTCGAGTTAAACACCATCGAAGAGGCGATAGAAGATATTAAAAATGGAAAAGTTGTCATCGTTGTTGATGATGAAAATCGTGAAAACGAAGGCGACTTCCTTACGGCAGCTCGCAATATCACGCCTGAAATTATCAATTTTATGGTGACCCACGGACGCGGTTTGGTCTGTGCTCCGTTGGTAGAAGATCGTTGTGATGAATTGGGCTTAGGATTGATGGTACAATCGAATTCCGCGGCTTATGAAACACCGTTTACCGTCTCTGTTGATTTGATCGGGCACGGATGTACAACGGGAATCAGCGCGAGTGATCGTTCGAAAACCATTCAAGCATTAATCGATCCGAATATTCGCCCAGAAGAATTAGGAAAACCGGGACACATCTTCCCTTTACGTGCTCGAAAAGGCGGTGTATTGAGAAGAGCCGGACATACAGAAGCTGCCATTGATTTGTCGCGCATGGCTGGCTTTGAACCTGCGGGAGTTATTGTCGAAATTCTCAACGAAGACGGAACGATGGCGCGTTTACCGCAATTAATGGAAATTGCCAAACGCTTCGAATTGAAGATCGTTTCTATCGAAGATTTGATTGAATACCGCATTAAAAACGAATCATTGATTGAACGTGTGATCGACGTGAAACTCCCGACAAAAGACGGCAATTTTGATTTGTACCTGTTCAAAGAAACCAACTCAGATAAGGAACATTTGGCTTTGGTCAAAGGAACCTGGGAGAAAGACGAAGATGTCTTGGTGCGTGTCCACTCTTCGTGCATGACCGGTGATATCTTTGGCTCTTGTCGTTGCGATTGTGGACCACAGTTAGAACGAGCGATGCAAAAGATCGAGGAAGAAGGAAAAGGCGTAGTTGTCTACATGAATCAAGAAGGACGAGGTATTGGTTTGCAGAACAAATTGAAAGCATACAAATTACAGGAAGAAGGCTACGATACATTGGAAGCGAATTTAAAACTCGGATTCAAAGGCGATGAACGCGATTATGGAATTGGAGCACAAATTATTCGCGACCTGGGAATTTCTCGTATGCGATTGATGTCAAACAATCCTAAAAAACGCACAGGTTTGATCGGTTACGGTTTGGAAATCGTCGAAAATGTGGAATTAGAAATCGAAAGCAACGAACACAACGAACTGTACCTTAAAACCAAGCGTGACAAGATGGGACACACGCTAAAAATGAATAAATAAATGTTGCGAACAAGCGGAATCACGAAATCGTACGGCGATCTGAAAATTCTCAAAGGAATTGATCTTGAAATCGAACAAGGCGAAGTCGTGTCCATTGTCGGATCCTCTGGTGCAGGTAAAACCACCTTGCTTCAGATATTAGGAACTCTGGATACTCCGGACGGCGGCATTCTTGAAATTGATGGTACACGTCCGTTTGACCTTTCGTCTAAGCAACTTTCGGCGTTTCGTAATACTTCGGTAGGATTTATTTTTCAATTTCACCAGTTGTTGCCGGAATTCACTGCGATTGAAAATATTGCGTTGCCTGCGTTGATCAAAGGGACATCTATGCAAGATGCGCGTAAAGAAGCCATGAAATTGCTTGAGATTCTGGGATTACAGGATCGCGCGGAACACAAACCCAATGAAATGTCTGGAGGGGAACAGCAGCGAATCGCCGTAGCGCGTTCACTCATCAATCGGCCTAAAGTCATTTTTGCAGACGAACCTTCTGGAAATCTGGACAGCAAGAACTCGGCCGAATTGCACCAATTGTTTTTCGATCTTCGTGATGCTTTCCAACAAACTTTTATCATCGTTACGCACAATGACGATTTGGCAACAATGACAGACCGCACCTTGCGTATGTCGGATGGACAGATTTTGGTATAAAGGAACCTTTTGGGGACATCATTTGTCGAAAACGCGTTTTCATTAAACCAAAACACCTTCCATTTGTACAGAACCTCATGAAGTTTCACCTATTTCTTTTATTGTTGCCCTTTTTTACTCAGGGACAATTGCCGACGAGAGACGTTATTCGTGACCATGGAATTGTCAAAATTGAAGTTTGGAACCATCAAATGCCCCCGATCATGAAGCCTGGGTTTGATTTGAATGAAGAATTTTCGTCAAGACTAGAAGAAGAAGTACAAAAAGACACCATCACCACACTCGTGAAAACGTGGTTCTTTGATCAACAAGGATTGCCTGTGAAAATCACCGCAGAAAACAACGGAGATCAATATTTGACAAAGTTTTCCTATGATAATTTGGGGCATTTAACAGACCGCGTCTATTTTAAGAATGAGGAAGAAACCTTTCGCGAAACGGTAACGATAACTAAAGATTCCCTGTTTGACGTCAAACGATGGAGAGACGGTGAATTGCTTAATCATTACCTTGCGCGTCCCGACAGTTTAGTCATTTTCGT
>JBNKGN010000232.1:0-5755 GCA_050289845.1 Crocinitomicaceae bacterium
CTCCAGCAAAATAGCCCCATTGCCCAGTTGCCATTCCGTAACCCGCAGTACATAGCGGTGGCATCAATGCTGTCGCAATAGCGACTCCAGGAATCACATTTCCTTTTGTTTTACTGCTAATCGCTACAATGCCAGCCAAACCACCAAACGTTGCAATAAGCACATCGTAGATCGTAGGACTCGTGCGCGCTAATAATTCGGATTGATCGCCATTAATGGGAGACATCGCAAAATAGAACGCAGATGCAAGTAACCCTGCAGCACTGGCAAACCCCAAGTTTTTGAGCGATCGTTTCAGTAAATCAAAATTGTAGGTAGCGACGCTATATCCAACCCCCGTAATTGGTCCCATTAAAGGGGAAATTAACATCGCACCAATAATCACAGCAGGAGAATTCATATTCAATCCTACGGATGCAACTAAAATTGCAAAAACAAGAATCCAGAGGTTCGTCCCACGAAAAACGATGCCTTTCTCAATTGTTTCGTGAATAACTTCGGGAGATTCCTGTTCGTGTGTTAATCGTAGAAATTTAATAACGCTATAAATCCAAGTATCTTCTTTCATATTACATCTTATCAGGCACTTGAATTCCAAGCAAGCCCATTCCGAGGCGAATCACTTTCCCAACATTGCGACTCAAAACTAAACGCATATTTCGAAGTGCCTCATCTTCCTCTTTCAAGATATAAATACTTTGGTAGAAAGTATTATATAATTTCACCAAATCATAAAGATAGTTCGCAATTAACGCTGGCGAATAACTTGCACCGGCCTCCTCAATCACCGCTGGAAAAGCCGAAAGATGTTTTAAAATCTCTTTCTCTTCCAAAACCAACGGTACCTGAGCAACGGCATGCGTTTCTCCTGCTTTTTTCAATAACGACTGAATACGTGCGTGTGAATATTGAATAAACGGTCCAGTGTTTCCATTCAACTCGATCGATTCCATTGGATTAAAGACCAATTTCTTCTTCGGGTCGACTTTCAACAGATAGTATTTCAAGCCACCCAATCCGATCGTTTTGAACAATGCTTCCTTCTCTTTTTCGGACATGCCTTCAATTTGACCGCGTTCTTTGGTCATATCACGTGCAGTATCGATCACTTCATCCATCAAGTCGTCCGCATCAACCACCGTTCCTTCACGCGATTTCATACGTCCCATCCCCTTCGGAAGCTCCACCATTCCATACGACAAGTGATAACACTTTTCTGCCCAGGAATACCCCAACTTCTTCAAGATTAAAAAGAGAACTTTGAAATGATGATCTTGCTCATTACCAACCGTATAAATCATCCCACTTAAATCTGGATAATCTTTGTAACGATCCACTGCCGTTCCGACATCTTGCGTCATGTACACAGCCGTACCATCGGATCGCAAGACCAATTTATCATCGATACCAGCATCGGAAAGATCGGCCCAAACGGAACCATCTTCTTTGCGGTAAAAAATGCCTTTCGCCAACCCCTCAATCACCAAATCCTTTCCTAACAGAAATGTATCCGATTCGTAATACAAGGTGTCGAAATCCACCCCCATTGTTTCATAAGTAGCTTCAAAGCCTTTGTACACCCAACCATTCATTGTTGTCCACAACAAATACACCTGTGGATCTTTGGCTTCCCAACGCACGAGCATGTCTTTCGCTTCCTGTAAAAGAGGTGTTTGATTTTTCGCGAGGTCCTTGATTTTGCCATCAATACCTTTGACTGCTTTTTCGTCTTTGTCCGTTTTGGATTCTTTCAAACGTAGAAACTCCGCCACCACTTCTTCCGGCGTATCGGAAAAATCACCCGAATCCCACGCTTGAATAATCGCGTTGGCTTGTACATTGAAATGTTTATCGAACTCTACGTAGTAATTCCCAACGAGCTTATCTCCCTTAATCCCTGTATTATCAGGAGTTTCACGTTCACCTTTTTCATTCACAGGCGAAAATTTCTCCCAGGCAAGCATACTTTTGCAAATATGAATTCCACGATCGTTGATGATCTGAGTCTTCACTACTTTGTTCCCGTTTGCTTTTAAAATTTCCGCAACGGAATACCCTAAGAAAATATTTCTGAGATGCCCTAAATGCAATGGCTTGTTTGTATTCGGGGAAGAATATTCCACCATGATCGTTGGCTTGGTATTTTCGGGTTCAAAACCAAAGCGATCGTTTCCGTCCATTTCTGTCAATTGCTCAATCCAATGATCACTTCCAATGACAAAATTGAGAAATCCGCTCACCACATTGTATTTCTCGATTTGTGGAATGCGTTCTTGTACAAACGTTCCAATTTTCTCTCCCGCCTCAATCGGCGAACACTTTAACGCTTTTACGAAAGGAAAAATCACAAGAGTTAAATCCCCTTCTACGTCCTTTCGTGTTTTTTGAAATTGAATTAATTTCTCGTCAATTTCAGTTCCAAACAATACCTCTGCATGCTCCAGAAGTACTTTTTTTATCAATAATTCCATTTAATTGTCTAGTTCTTGTGCAGCGGCGTGAAGCAAATCAAAAGCGACTTCTGCCATGCAATTCTTTTTTTCATCGAGGCACGGATTGATTTCGACAAACTCCATGCACACCAATTTTTCGTTTTTCGCGAATTCCGTTAAGAAGTGGTGCGCTTCATCTGGCATCAATCCATTTCCAACAGGGGTTCCAGTTCCGTGAGATGTGTGCGAAGGATCCATTGAATCCACATCGAAAGACACGTAAATGACATCGCAATCTTTCAAGTACGCCAGAGTTTGTTCCACAATCGCTGCGGCTCCTTCCGCTCGGACGTCTTCCACTTTGAATTGCCGAATGCCGTACCGGTCGATAATATCATTTTCTTGCTGCTCTGTATCTCGCACTGCAATGTAAACGATGTCTTCTGGGCGCACTTTAGGACCATCGACGCCACAATTTTTAAGCTTTTCCCAATTCGTCTTCACGACATCTGAAATCTCGTTGGATTTCGACTCGAGGTTGTCTTCATTCAACGCCGTAGCTAATGGCATCCCGTGCATATTTCCCGAAGGGGTTGTATACGGGGTGTGAATATCGGCGTGTGCATCAATCCATACGACCCCAAGGCGCTTGTCAGGAAATGCAGACTTAATTCCCGCCATCGTTCCTCCTGCAGAACCGTGATCCGCTGCCAAAACGAGAGGGAACTTCAATTGCGTTAACGCGGTTTTTACGGCATTGGAAACTGTTTCAAATACTTCGACAAGTGCTTCGATACGTTTCGCGTTTTCGAATTTCACGCTTGTATCCAACACGTAATTCATGTCTTTGAGATGGGTAATTGGGTAGCGACTAAAAAAATCGTTTCCTTGTGTTCGTGCCACCACCATCATTGCTTCAGGACCGAGAGATGCTCCTCTGGTTCCGGCGGTAATTTCCGACTTGTTGATCAATATTTCTATCTCGCGTTTCATACTGCTTGTTTTCCAAAGCAAAAATAGTATAAATCAAATTTCACGGGACACAGCCGCTATCAATTATTCCATTATTTTTACACGGTAACAAAATCGCCCCGAATACGTTCCATAGTATATGAAACAGTCAACATTGCATCTTCGTTCGCTTTTCTTGGCGACCCTTTTTATCGTACTTTCCCTATCCGTTCTAAGTCAAAACAAGAAACCGTTTACGGGAATGTTAGAATACAAGATTTCCGTTCGCGACACCAACCTTCGAAAACTGGTTCCTGACAATGCCATGCGATTGTATACGAACGATACCATTACACGTATTGAAAACTTTTCACCGCAATTGGGATCCCAAATCTCCATTCGACACATGAAATTAAACAAGTCGTATCTGTTGCTTACTGTTGAAGACACGATGAATTTTGCCATTAAGACAGATCTAAACGACACGGATTCACTCCCAAAAACGTCACAGTATACCTACGAAAAAAAATGGGGCAAGAAAAAAATGTTGGGGATGCGTGCCAAACGAATCCTTGTGAGCCACCCCGATTTTGAAGAACCGATTGAATTTCTCTACGTTAAAAAATATTCCCGCGAATACTTAAACACACACGAGGCCATTCCAGGGCTTTTGATTAAATACAGTGTCTCAACACCCGACGGAGTATTGGATTACGAATTGGTTGAAATGCGGTCGTTTATGCCTAATCGCGACTTGTTTGGCATCCCATCGGACTATAAAAAAGTGACCTTTGATGCCTTTATGGATTATATGTTCCCCGCTAGCACTCCTGACAATAATAAGAACTAACATTCCACTGTGTAAACTTCCCCTTTGTGGTGCAATTTCAAGGGGAGATTCCTAGTTATCTTCGTGGGATATGAGCATCGAGAACGAATATATCGAGAAGGGAATCGAAGAGACAGCGGAAGGTCCGAAAGAAAAACCGTCCAAAAAACGCGCAAAACGCCCTTCCAAAGCAAAAAAGAAGCATACCAATTCCCCTTTTGCCAAATACTTGGATCGCATTGATCGCTCCAAAGTGAAAAACACTTTTGGGGTCATTAGTCTGCTTTTATCTGTTTACATTTTTCTCGCCTGTTTTTCCTATTTGCTCACCTGGGAGGAAGATCAGAATCGTGTTCTCAATAAAGGTCTTTTTGAATTTTTATTTGACGGAAGCGAAGCGCCTGTAGCAAATTGGCTCGGTAAATTTGGTGCTTGGATCTCGCATTTACTCATTTATCGTTGGTTCGGAATTGCCTCTTTTGCGTTCTCACTGATGCTTTTTGTTGCTGGATTTAAAGTCCTTTTCAACTTCACGATTTTACCGCTAGGAAAAACTGTTACGGTATCCATCCTTACCATCGTTTGGGGTAGCCTTTTTCTGGGGTATTTCTCTGATCAAATCAGTTATTTCGGAGGCACCTTTGGATTTCAGTTAAATGAGTGGATGGCTTTGACGCTTGGAAGTTTTGGCTCCTTGATTCTCATTTGCTCCATTGGGTACATTTTTGCCATGATCTTGTTCAACGTGAATCTTGCCAAAATCAAGCGCTTATTTTCGAAATCGAACGATTCAGAGATAAACGAAGCATCCGAACTTTCGGATGTATTATCGGAAGAAGATCTCGAAGTGACCAACACCCTGCAAGAAAAAGATGTTGTTGATGACGAAGTCGCGGAACGTGTCGATTTGATGGAACCGAATGTTTTGGAACTCGAAGAAGAGGAAGAAGAACCGCTTTCGGAACTGATTGATTTGCCGGATAGCACCGTTGAAGAAGTATTGACCCCAGAGATTACTGAAGAATTGGAGGAAGATTTGGGTGATGAGGATTTTGCTGTGACCATCGCCACGCCTTCAGAAGACGATTCAGAAATGTCCGAAGAGGAAATGAATGATATTCACAAGGAATATGGCGATTACGATCCAAAACTCGACTTGTCTTCTTATACCCTTCCGTCTATCGAATTGTTGAAAGATTATGGTGGAAAATCAGGTTCTGGTTCCGTGAATAAAGCTGAACTAGAAGCCAATAAGAATAAAATTGTGGAGACGCTTCAAAATTACAAAATTGAAATCTCCAAAATCATGGCGACCGTCGGTCCAACGGTAACACTCTACGAGATTGTTCCAGCGCCCGGCGTTCGTATCTCAAAAATCAAAAACCTAGAAGATGATATTGCATTAAGTCTCGCTGCTCTTGGAATTCGTATCATCGCGCCGATTCCAGGAAAAGGAACTATTGGTATTGAGGTACCGAATAGCAATCCAGAAATGGTGAGCATGCGTTCGTTGATCGCCTCGAAGAAATTCCAGGAATCTAAT
>JBNKGN010000233.1:0-5747 GCA_050289845.1 Crocinitomicaceae bacterium
GACATTAACCCGCTTAAAACGCAGGCAAATGCCAATACATATTTTATCATGATGTGTAATTAATTGTTTAACAGTAAGATTTTAAATCGGTGTTAAACAATTGCGGGAGGTCCCCGGAGCGTGTAATGCGCATAAAATTCAGTTGCTGCTAATTGCGTATTTTGAATTGGCGCAACAACTGGTGTATAATGCTTGAAAACAGGTAAATGAAACGACGGAACTTCGAAGAAATCCAATTGGAATTCACAAACGAAACAATCGTCCTGATCGATCGTTACCGTAGCATCTGTTGTATTTTCACTTGCGTGATGATCGCAATCGTGTACCAAAGATCTCGGCACATTTAAAAATGCCAGAGAAAAGAGAATGCAATAAATAAACAGGTGTTTCACAGAACAAAAATACAGATTATCTCTTACATTTTGAGATTAACACTTCGCTTTTGCTTTCTTTTTACCGATGCGTCCTCTATTTTCCATGTTTTCAATATAGGGTCGAATAGAAGGAACTTTACATGCGGTCTTCCCCAATGACACTTCTACCTTACCAATTCGATCACCCAATTCTTTGCATGATGCTGTAAGTTCTGGGAAGCCGGCTGCCGCAGCAATAACGAAACCATTCATGGTATAGCGTACGCGATTTTCTGAAAGATGAATTTCTCGTTCTATTTTCTTCAGGAGCGCTTCCATTGGAGCGACTTTCATTCCATCACTAAACTTCGTTATAACGTGTGCTGAAAGTCCCGCCCACGCAACGACTTGAAGCGCTGCATCTTCGTCTTCAATCCATTTTAGTGCTATCTCCAGGCAATTCGGATGTTCGGCCAAATTCCATGCAACGGCATATTCCGCAACCATATACCAACTAGCTTGCTGCGCCCAGTCCATCAGTTCTTCTTCCGTAAATTCAGAAGGATTGGCAATGAGCCCTGCCAAATATTGTGCGTCACCATTTCCTGTCGCGTACAATTCTTTCGCCAACTTTTGATTGTTGCGTTCTGCTTTTTCGATGGGTTTGAGATCACTTACCTTGACGCCGAAAAAGGGTTCCTTAGCACCGTGATTCGTGTAAATTTTACGCGTTTGTTCACTTCCCTTGCTTTCAAGGTAAGACATAATTTCTTCACACGTCATATTGAGACTATTTGATTCCTGCTTCTTTCAGGCAATTCTTGACTTTCTTTTCGTGAGCTAAGCGCTCTTCTGGTGTTTGATTCGGACTTTGCACCATAAAAGCCTGACATTTTGAATCAATGAATTCCGAACGGTTCATGAGGCGGTCAAAATCGCGATCGCTAATACCATCTTTCATAAAGGCTTTATTCACGGAATCATTTTTAACGACACATGTACAAAAATCCCATTGCTCACCGTATTTCTCTTCGATTTTAGCGAGGTTTTGAATAAACTCTTTTTGATGATTTCTGTCCACTGTTTTCAGATCGTAATCTGAGTCAATTTTAAGTGAATCTTTTTGCGCATTTAAGGTATCCTCAAACGTGGCGACTTTTGCCGGAGGTTTGATTGTTTTTTTTCCAGTTTTGTTTCCACCGCAAGCTAAAAACGTCAGAGAAACGAAGGAAATTAAAACCCAACTAAAATGAAAACGAATATTTTTTCGCACAGTTTTGATTATGAGAACTGCATAAAACTACAATTTTCTTTCAATAATTAATCAATAAATTGTGACGGATTAGCAAAACAAAAGCCCCAGCGATAATTACTGGGGCTTGAATGTTAGATTATTAACGAATATTATTTCTGAAGTAATTCTTCTGTTGAATTCGAGATAGCACTTTTATCGAAGCGAATTTTTCCGCTTTCAGTTGCGATTAAAATCGTTGACTCATCGATCGCCAAGATTTTACCGTGAATTCCACCGATAGTCGTTACTTTGTCTCCTACCGTGAGGTTTTCTCTAAATTTCTTCAGTTCTTTTTGCTTTTTCATTTGAGGTCGCAACATAAAGAAGTACAATACTCCAAATACGGCCACCATCATTATCATTTGACTCATCTGGTTTCTGTTTGATTTTTATTATTTGTCGACTACTGTAGCCTTTATTTTTAAAACGATTGTGCGTGGCTTTGTATTTGCCGTCATCGTCACACTTTTATCAATTTTCCCTAGACCTGTACGATCTGTATCAACGGTTGCAATAATTTCTGCAGATTTTCCCGGTGCAATTGGATCTTTTGGTTTGTCAGTTACAGTACAGGTACACCCTGCATTCACGCTTCCGATCGCCAAGGGTTTGTCGCCTGTATTTTTCACCACAAACTTGGCACGAATCAACTCGCCTCGTACCACTTCGCCCGCATCGAATACTTGTTTGACTTCCATTGTTGTTCTATCGCCAACTGCCAATTCAGAATTGTCCTGACACGCTGTAAATGTCAACGCCACCAATGCAAAAAATAAAATTTTCATACGATTAATTTTTAAGTCCTCTACCTACTTTATTGATCATTCCGCTGCTTTCCAAACGGCTAATTGCTTTGTCTAATACACCATTGATAAAGCCATTACTTTTCGGAGTGCTGTAGTATTTCGAAATTTCAATGTATTCATTCAACGTTACCTTGGTTGGAATGTTGTTGAAGGTTTGTAATTCCGTAACGGCCATTTTCATTAGGATAATGTCCATGCGTGCAATACGATCCAACTCCCAATTGCTCGTTAATTCGTCAATCAACGCTTCGTTTTCCTGATCCATCAAAATCGTTTTACGAAGTAATTGCTTGATAAATTCGCGTTCATCTTCTTCGTCTTTATACAAAGGTAGAATGCGATTGGAAGCTTCTGGCTCGAAAGATTTCACGGTTTTAATCACCATGTTGCACGCCAAATCAATATCGTCCAACCAATGAATGCTCATTTCTTCAAAGAAATTGTACAACAATGGGAAATTGGCGATCTCGGATTTAAACAATGCGATAGCAAAAGCTTTATCTTCTTCAAAACCTTCCAAACCGTTGTTCATGTATTCAAAATACGTTTCACTTTCACGCATTTCGAGGTACATTTTACGGAACAACTCTTGTTTTTCGTCGCCGATCCAATTTACCTTGAGCATTTCCGATTGACGGCGCAATTCTTTGTGATTTGCAAGAAGCGTAATCAATTGATTATCGGCAAATTTCCGATTAGGGTTTGTATCTTCTTCTTTCGGACGAATTTTTTTCTTATTCTCTTCAATGCGATGCTCTGCATGTCTCTGCAACTCTTCAAAAGAGAGCAGTAAATAAATGTACAAATCGTAGATACGATCCACTGCTTTGAACAATTCTTTCTCGGCAACATTCGCATCTGCGTCCGAAGACTGGAAATATGCATAAAGAGCTTGAAGTACTTTTACCCGAAGGTGTCGTCGATTCAGCATAGGTTTACATCGGCAATTTTACTTTCCCAATTGCTTCGATACGCTCTTCTGCCATTCGATTTGCAATTTGATACGTAGGCACATTCTCTGATGCAGAGCGGCTTACAATATTGGAAATAGTCGTATAAATTTCTTCCGCTTTGTCCATCGCCCATTGGGAAGACAAGCCTTTTACTTCGGAGTAGCAATTGATTACTCCACCTGCATTCAATGCAAAGTCAGGCGCGTAAATCATTCCTTTCTGCATTACCGCTTTACCATGAACTGCTTCGTTTTGCAATTGATTGTTTGCTGCACCCGCGATAATAGAACATTTCAATCGTTCCAAAGTATCATCATTGATTGTAGCTCCAAGTGCACAAGGCGCGTAGATGTCCATATCAATGTCGTAAATCTCGTTCAATCCAACTACCTCTGCACCGTAGGTTTCCGCCACACGTTTTAAAGTCGGTTCGTGAATATCTGTGATGTAAATTTTCGCTCCTTCTGCTGCCAGGGCCTCCACAAGGTATTCCCCAACGTGTCCAACACCTTGTACTGCTACTTTTTTACCCGTTAGCGAATCGCTACCGAATTGGTGTTTCGCACAGGCTTTCATTCCAACGTACGTTCCATGTGCCGTTACAGGCGAAGGATCACCACTTTTTCCAGGCAAACCAACCACGTGATCGGTTTCCATACTTACCCAGGTCATATCAATTGGAGAAATACCCACATCTTCTGCGGTAATGTATTTCCCTGCAAGGCTGTTTACAAACTTTCCGAAGCGACGAAAAAGTGCTTCCGACTTCATGGAGCGAGAATCTCCGATAATCACTGCTTTACCACCTCCAAGGTTCAATCCAGAGATCGAGTTCTTGTAGGACATACCACGTGAAAGACGCAAAACATCATTCAATGCTTCCATCTCATTATTGTATGTCCACATACGTGTCCCTCCAAGTGCGGGTCCTAATACGGTGTTATGAACGGCGATGATGGCTTTTAGCCCAGTTTCGTTGTCGTTACAGAAAAGTAACTGCTCATGGTTATACTTGCTCATTTGAGCGATAACCGGATTTTCTGCGAGGTTGGTATCCTCAATATTTTTTACTTCAAACATATCAAAGCGATAAAATTGTCTCTATCTATTATTACTTTTACAACGCCATGTAAATAGTGGGGCAAAAATAGGAAATTAATCGAATGAAGGCACTCAGCTATCTCAATAAATATTTCGTAAAATACAAGTGGCATTTGTTACTCGGCATTGTTTTTGTCGTGGGAACAAATCTGGCAAAAGCATATATGCCCAAGTTTTTTGGAGACTCTATTGACACCTTAAAAAAATGGAATGGGGAAAGCACGGACGATTCTATTCTACTTGTTGCGCTGGAAGTTGGTGGCATCTACATGCTTATGGCATTGGTGTCGGGTATTTTCCTCTTCCTTACACGTCAGATGATCATTATCATGTCGCGCCATATCGAGTTCGACATGAAAAATGAAATTTATCAGCAATATCAACGATTGAATTATTCGTTCTACCGCAAAAACAGCACGGGTGATTTAATTAACCGTATTTCCGAGGACGTATCCAAAGTACGTATGTATCTCGGTCCGGCAATAATGTACACCATTAATCTAGCAGTGTTGTTCGTACTGGTCGTTTGGAATATGGTACAGATAAATGGATATCTGACAATTGTTGTTTTATTGCCGCTTCCTATAATGTCAATGATCATCTATTTCGTGGCAACGCGGATCAATAAGGCAAGTACCATAGTACAGCAAGAGCAATCGTTCATGTCGACGTTAGTGCAAGAAACATTCTCGGGAATTCGCGTAGTGAAAGCGTATGATCGGCAAAAAGAAATTGTAGATAAATTTGATAAGAGTGCAGACAATTATCAGGTTAAAAACATGCGACTGGTACTCATTAACGCGTTGTTTATGCCGACAATTTTCATTCTTGTAGGCGTTAGTACGGTGTTGTGTATTTATCTCGGTGGTCTTTTTCATTATAACGGAGAATTAAGCATCGGAAACATCGTGACATTTATCTTCTACGTGAATTTATTGACATGGCCGTTCGCTTCTGTGGGTTGGGTTATTTCGCTGATTCAACGCGCGGCGGCATCACAGGCACGAATCAATGAGTTTTTAGAAGTCTCTCCCGAGATTGTAAATGCTTCGAATGCTCCTCTTATTTTTGATAAAAAGATAGAATTTCGAAATGTCTCCTACCGCTACCCCACTTCTGGAATTCAAGCTTTGAAAGATGTCTCTTTCATCATCGAAAAAGGAGATACTTTGGGCGTTATTGGACGAACGGGAAGTGGAAAATCGTCGCTATTGAATTTACTTACCCGTCAGATTGAACC
>JBNKGN010000234.1:0-5742 GCA_050289845.1 Crocinitomicaceae bacterium
TGAGATCAACCGCGTTTATGACGATGCACTTACCATTCAGGCGAATCCAAACCCTCCAGTAATTAGTGTTTCCTCAATGCCAGCCAATGATCCTTTTGGAAGTGGTGCAACCAACCCACAATCAAACAATTCAACAACGGATAATCCCATCATCGCTGGAATTGATCCAAATGACGAAGAAGCCACTTTGACATTTTTATTGAATAAATCGCCACTTTCCGACAATGTACTTTCGGCGGTGATTCAATCGAGTTTAAGTGCCTCGACAAAATATTCTGTCCTATACGCGCAAGGTGACTTGAGTAATACCGTTTGGTCGGAAATCTGGAGCCATATGAGTGGATTGTCCTCATCAGACGTTGCCAGTATTGCAGACAATCAAACGTCTATTTCCGATGCCGTACAATTGAGCATGATTAACATCATTTCAAGGAGAACGAATGCGTCCATGGTCACGGCTGTTTTCTTAAACAACGCATATCTTTCTGGACAGGTGATCAATGCGCTTTTAACAACGGGATTGCAAATGCCTGGAAATTCCTTCGGTGATATTTTTGCCGCGCAACCACAATTACCCGAAAGCGACTTGGTCAATATTATCAATAATGCAAATGCAAACAGCGCAAATATCGACGATATTTTGTCGAATCAATTTGTTACAGACGTGATTTACTCCGCCATTTTAAACAACACGAAATTCTCCACGGAAAGTGTTACTCAAACGATTGAAGTCAATACAAACTTCCCGATCGACGCAACGCTTATCGAGATTATTGAGCATTCCCCTCAATTTACCGTAAATCAATTGGAACGCATTTTTGCAGAAGCGGATCGCGCTATTGGTAATGAAGTAGAAGAGAAATTGGATTTTCACTTTTCAGTTCCGATCAAATTCCAGGTTCTCTACGGATTGGAAATCACCAATAGTTTGGATCAATACTGCGGTGGCGATATCGTTACAGGGCGCACCTTTATTGAGACCAAAAAAGAATTCGAATATTACGAAGCGGATTACACAGGAACTGCTATTGGAGCTGCTTATGAAATTCTTTTAGGGATGCGTGAAAATGCTTTGGCAGCAAGTCCTTTCCCCTACAATATCGACGAAACGAACTATGCCATCAATCAAGGTTCTACCGCTATTAGTAGTTTGCAACTCAAACACGAACCTTCTTGGCAATTATTTGCTGTTGAAACGTCATCACCACATTTGGAAGGTGCGTATGCTCGTGAAGAGTATTTCTACAATTTTGATTTGCGAAATCGTTACGATCGCCATTGGTTCTATTACGATCTGGACAATCCCGAAGTAGCATATATCGTTGCCCAATATACCCTTGGAAATTACGACCGAGTACTTGTATACAACGACAAATGGGATTCCTATTATCAAACGGGACTTTATTCTGCACCTCAAATTCCAGAATTCGATGCTATGACGCGCACGCAGCAAACGGGAAATAGGGTCTTTGCATTCCAAAAAACATCGATCACCAAAAATACACGGGACACAGATCCAAAATACGCTTCCGAATATTATTTCTATGACAAACGCTGGACCGTGACAGATGCCGTTGGTAACGCCACAACGAATTACATCAATGATAACTGCCAAAATCCAACAACGACACCACCAACGGAACCTTGCCCAGTCTATGTAGATTGTAATGAATGTAATACGCTATTCTACAAACCGTTTATGGATTGGGCGGAAATTGTACCGATGGGATATTGTGCTTGGTTTGTTCCAGAGATCGGATACATTGTTTGTCCTGAATCTCACGACGTCTCGCTCGATTTTCCTAATGCTACCCAAGAATATTGCGAAAACATTCCTGCTGCAAATCAAAATATTCCAATCAGTCAGGCATTCAAAAACATGTTGCAGTTGCGCTTGGTTATGGTACAAGTAGACGATAACGATCATAGTACTAGTCAAGAATTCACGGCGAACAAATTGGACGAACATAACGGTTATGTAGCGGAATTCTACATGGGCAATCCTAATACCTTAGATGCAAACAACTTCGCTGCTCCGCATCATATGATCGTGCCTTTCGACAATCTCAAAGTGCGTGAAATCAAAGAGCGAAATCGCTATACACAAGTCGTTTTGGAAGAAAATGCTGTAGGATTGCAAGTGAAATACGACTACAATCAAGTCACGCACCTTTGGAACGTGTACACCAACTGTTCGTATTATAACTTTACGTCGCATGAAAACGTAGACATCGGACTTCCAACGAGTGTTACTGTTGGCTATACATTACCAAATGCACTTACAACTTCTTTTGAGTATTCTCCCGTAGGACTTGTGAGCAAGGTGACCGATCCTAACGCCAAAACGATGGAATATGCGTTTGATGGCTTCCACCGTTTGAAACACATCAAAGAAAATGGATCGCGTTTATTGAGTGAGTTTGAATACCATTCCTGGGATCCCCTTACAGCTTCTACTTTCGATGAGAAAACAGACGATAATTATGTCCAAACGAAGACATACAGCAGCAGTACTGCGACGTTCTATGAACTGGCAAAAGCGTTTGTCGATCCGCTAGGACGCAACCAGGGTAATGCACTCAGTTATACAGAAGACAACCTCAATCACAACGAAATTCATTCTGGATATGTCAGCTACGACAATCTCGGGCGGGTAATTGCCAAAGAAAAAACGTATATCAATACCAACACAAATGCAGGTACACCTACCTTGCTCTTCTCACAATTCCAGGGAAGTGTCGTTGAAAAAATTCTCTTTGATAGTGGGTTTAAAGGTCGACCAGAACGGAGCTCCAATTTCGGAGTGGACGTAAACGGCATTCACGCGATTAAATCGAAATATGATATTGCCAATTACATCTATACTTCTTGTGAATTGGATTTAAGCCTTTCGGAATTAAAACAACTCATGCGTCCTGCTGGAAATGCCAATGTGCGCATGTACAGAACCGAAACGTGGGATCAAGACGACAAACACAGCGTGAGTTATAAGAATGCTTTAGGTCAAGATGTTGCCACATTGAGTTATAATGATAACAATGAAAAAATCATCACTTTATTTGTTTATGACAGCTATGGCAATCTTACCAAAGTAATCAATCCAGAAAAACAAGAAAGCGACTACATCTACAACAAATTAGGGCAACTCGTTATCGAAAAAACGGTGGATGCAGGTTCGAAACACTTCATGTACAACGAGCAAGGATTGGTTTCCATTTCGCTTGACGAACAAGGTCGGGCAAATGTGGACGGTCAGGGCAATCCTGATCCCTTCTACCGCGTTTTCGAATACGACATTTTTGGACGCTTGGTACAACAGGGACGCTCGGACATCTCTGGCGAAAATCATTCTTTTGTCTTTGATGATCAACTTTACGGACCTCTTCAGTACATAAACACGTATGTTGGCACAGGCGTTGAAGGTTCTGGAGGACTTGCTCTTGATCAACAAGGAATTAATGTTGGCTATTTCTACTATGTTTTCAGTGATGCACAAACACAGGATTATTTATACGAGTACGATTACTACAATTATTCAACGTCCAGCATCAACACCGCAAATGGTCTATCTGGGAATGAAATGGATATTGATTTCCGTGAGAAAACGATGGGCTATGGAATTCAACAAAACACGTATGAATTGGGACGTTTAATTAGTACGTACAGTTTCAATGAAAACGATCAAATCATTCAGAGCAATCAATATAGTTACGATGCAATTGGTCATATTGATGAACACACAATTTCGTTTAATGCGGACGGAACATGTGTCGGATGTCCATCTGCCATCAACTCAAAAATTTACTATCCGCAGTACAACTACCGTGGCTCCTTGCTGCAAGAAGATATTGACGTGAACAACGACGGAACCATCGACTTCCAGTGTTTTATGACCTACGATCCTTTGAATCGACTGAAAGCTATTTACGGTGTGGCGGGAGAAGTGGCATCGAAAGAAGATGCGACACTGCTTGTTTCCTACGAATACAACGACGTAAACGGATCGATAAGCAAAAAAATACAATCCCTCAAAGACAATACGCAATTACTAGCAATTGCTGCGGAAATTGCCTACTCGTACGATCAACGCGATCGTTTGACCAACATTGAAGCGGGACAAATGTCTGCTGGAGCGAATGCGATGCTCGACTATTCTTTGTATTACGACGATCAGGTTGTTTCCTACAATGATGGTACGTACGCTACATCTGTTCAATACCACCAAAATTGGAACGGAAACATCAACGGAATTAGCGCGATTTATAATTTCACCGATGTGAATAGCGTGAACAACAATGTTGTCGGTTTTGACGCGCCAACCGTATATGGATATCAATACGACAAGATCAATCGCTTGACGCGCGCGGACGGGACTGTGGGCGACTTTATAGACCCACTAAACCTCAACGAAAGCTATGCGATTGGAAACGTGACTTTGGGCTACGACCGCATTGGAAACATTGCGTTCTTGCAACGTACTTCGCGCAATGTCGACCAAACACAGGGAGCGGCATACACCACCTTCCAAAACTTTAGTTACATGTATGAAGCGGACAAAAACCGTCTGACACAGGTTTATGGAATTGGAACAACGCCAACACGCAACTACACATACGATGCGAATGGAAACGTGCTTACCGATGATTCGAAGCATTTGAATAGTACCATTTACGGGCGTGCTTCGTATCCGTATCAGTTGGTGATGGATCCAGACAACGATCCACAAACACAAAACGATGAGACGGTGAATTACCTCTACTCCGCTAGTGATTTACGGATTTACAAAAAAGACGAAGTCTACAACGGAACTTTGAGCGCGTATGAAACGCAAGAAAATTACTATCTTGTAGATGCCATGGGGCGTACAATTGCACTATATCAAGAAGGCTTTGGAGCCAACGGTTGGGAATATTACGTTCACGGAGCGGAACGTGAAGCACGTGTTTTACCAACAGCAGCACAAACGCCTGGTAGCAATACCACACTTACCAACGAAGCTCTAATGCAAATCGGTATGAATCAAACCACCTTCTATGTGAGCGATCATTTGGGCAACACCCGTGTGACCTATACGCCAGAAGACTCGTATGCGGTTGGCTTTAGTGTGTTGAACGATGAATTCATGGGCGCTTCTCTCGACGGATGGGCAGGCAATGAGTCGACGCTTTCCAATGCTTCTCAGCAATTGTTTGTGCAAATTCCAGCGTATGCCGTGGATCAATATGTCTACAAAACGTTGAACGCACCTTTGTCTGCCAACCAACAATACACACTCTCTGTGGATGTTACTGGAAACAACATGGAATGCGAAATTGCAGGAGCCACTTATTCGCTTGCAAATGGCGCAAATTCTTTTAATTTTACACCAACAAGCACTATTCAAAACCCAGAAATTCGCTTTAGCATGAACGGTGGTAACGGTCAGCCAACAGGCTCCTCTTACAGATTGGACAATATCTCCATCACGTACGACGTGTTATACACCGAAAACCGCATTGATTATGTCGGCGATTACTTCCCTTATGGCAAAATCCTCAGAGAGTTTGTGAATGCAGATCGCGAGCGTTATTTGACCACGCAGCATGAGAGAGATGCCGAAACAGGGCTGGATTATCGTGGGGCGAGGTATTATGATGCGGATGTGGCGAGGTTCTTATCGCTCGATCCGTTGGCGAAGGATTTTGCGAGTTGGAGTCCCTATAATTATGTAATGGGAAATCCAGTGAGTTTGGTTGATCCTGA
>JBNKGN010000235.1:0-5737 GCA_050289845.1 Crocinitomicaceae bacterium
CTTTCAATTTTTTATTCAATCGGAAACGACCTACTTCACCAAGATCATAACGAGTATCAGAGAAGAATAATTTCTCAAACACTCCCTTGGCAGTCTCATAATCTGGTGGTTCAGCATTACGCAATTGTCGGTAGATATGCTCTACGGCTTCTTTTTCAGAGTTTGAAGTATCTTTTTGAAGCGTATTGTAGATAATCGTGAAATCAGCAGTGTTTACATCTTCTTTATGAAGGATGATGTTTTTCGTACCTGAATCCAGGATCAATTCAACGTGTGCTTCTTCAAGCACTGTCTCGCGATCCAACATAACTTCGTTACGTTCGATAGAAACAACTTCTCCAGTATCTTCATCAACGAAATCTTCGACCCATGATTTCAATACACGTGCAGCCAATTTACGTCCTAAAGCTTTTTTCAAGTTTGCTTTGGTCGCTTTCACTTCGTCTGCAAGGTCAAAGATTTCAAGAATATCTTTGTCACTTTCGTAACCGATTGCACGGAACAATGTCGTTACCGGAAGTTTTTTCTTACGGTCAATGTACGCATACATCACACTGTTGATATCCGTTGCAAACTCGATCCAAGATCCTTTAAAAGGAATCACACGAGCCGAGTACAATTTGGTTCCGTTGGCGTGGTGACTTTGTCCGAAGAACACACCAGGGGAACGGTGCAATTGAGAAACGATCACACGTTCTGCTCCGTTCACCACAAATGATCCTTTCGGAGTCATATATGGAATTGTACCTAAGTACACGTCCTGAACGATTGTTTCAAAATCTTCGTGTTCTGGATCTGTACAGTACAGTTTTAATTTTGCCTTTAGTGGGACACTATACGTCAATCCACGATCGATACACTCTTCAATAGTATAACGTGGTGGATCAATAAAGTAGTCCAAAAATTCCAATACGAACTGGTTTCTGGTGTCCGTAATTGGGAAGTTTTCAGAGAAAACTTTAAAAAGTCCTTCGCTTTCGCGGTTTTCTGGCGTTGTTTCCAACTGAAAGAACTCCTGGAAGGATTTTAATTGAATGTCCAGAAAATCTGGGTACTCAAAAGGATTTTTGCTAGACGCAAAATTCACTCTTTTCGATGTATTGTTTGATTTTGCCAAGGCCAAACGATTTTAGTGAAAAATTTTGTGTATTGCTACACTTGAGTAGGTGATTTGAAACCCCTCGGTTTTAAAACAGGAATAGGCATCCCGACATTTCGTCGGGACACCTTCCTAATTTTGTGTGTGAGATACTTATTTGATCTCAACTTCAGCTCCAGCTTCTTCCAAAGATTTTTTCAAACCTTCAGCTTCGTCTTTCGCTACACCTTCTTTCAAAGTTGCAGGTGCACTATCCACCATTTCTTTTGCTTCTTTCAATCCAGCACCAGTCAATTCTTTCACTAGTTTTACTACAGCTAGTTTAGATCCACCTGCAGATTTAAGGATTACGTCGAATTCTGATTTCTCCTCAGCAGCTTCACCACCAGCAGCAGCTCCACCAGCAGCAACAGCAACAGCAGCAGCAGCAGGTTCAATTCCGTATTCGTCTTTCAAAATGTTAGCAAGTTCATTTACGTCTTTAACAGTCAAGTTAACTAACGCTTCTGCCATTTCTTTCAAATCAGCCATTTTATTTAAATTTAAATTGGTTCTTAATAAATTAATTAATTATGCTCTTTCTTCGAGCGTTTTCAAGATGCCTGCAAGTTTCCCTCCAGCACCTTTAAGTCCAGAAACAACGTTCTTAGCAGGACTTTGAAGCAATCCGATGATTTCTCCAAGCAATTCTTCTTTCGATTTGATATCAACTAGTGCTTGCAATTGGTTATCACCAATGTAAACGCTTTCGTCGATCCAAGCTCCTTTAAGAATTGGCTTTTCTGATTTCTTACGAAACTCTTGAATAAGCTTTGCTGGTGCATTGCTTGCTTCAGAGAACATGATTGAAGTCGCACCTTTTAGTGTATCCTTCAAATCACCGAAATCTTTACCTTCAACTTTCTCCATTGCTTTTTCAAGCAATGTGTTCTTAACGACACGCATTGATACGTTCGCGTTGAAAGCTCTTCTTCGGAGGTTGTTTACTGCTTCTACAGTCAATTCCGCTGTGTCTGATAAATAGATAACATTGTTCTCAGCCAATTGTGCCGCCAAGTCATCTATGTATTTTGCTTTTTCTTCTCTTGTCATTTCAATACGATTTTAAGCAATTAGTGACTTCGTGTCAAGCTGAATACTAGGACTCATCGTAGAACTGATGTACGCGCTTTTGATGTACGTTCCTTTCGCAGATGACGGTTTCAATTTGATCAATTGCTGAATTAATTCATGTGCATTTTCTCTAATTTTATCTCCGTCGAAGCTCGCTTTCGCGATCATTGCGTGGATGTTACCGTACTTATCAACTTTAAAGTCGATTTTACCCGCTTTTACATCTTCTACTGCTTTCGCAACGTCCATTGTTACAGTACCAGTTTTCGGGTTAGGCATCAAACCACGAGGTCCCAAAACGCGACCCAAGGCTCCTACTTTCCCCATACAAGCTGGCATGGTAATAATTACGTCGATATCAGTCCAACCTTCTTTGATTTTAGCGATATAATCGTCCAAACCAACGTGATCAGCACCTGCTGCTTTCGCTTCCTCCTCCTTGTCTGGAGTACACAATACAAGAACTTTCACGTCCTTACCTGTACCGTGAGGCAGAGCAACGGTTCCGCGCACCATTTGATTTGCTTTACGCGGGTCTACACCCAAACGTACGCTAACATCAACTGAAGCGTCGAATTTAGTGTTTGAAATTTCCTTAACCAAGTTACATGCCTCTGCTAAGGAATAAGCTTTTTCCGAATCAATCTTCGCAAGAGCTTCTTTTCTCTTTTTAGATATTCTTCCCATAACAATACATTTACTTGGAAGCCGGAGCTTCACCACCTTTAACAACTACTCCCATTGAACGTGCAGTACCTGCGACCATGCGCATTCCAGAGTCTACAGTAAAACAGTTCATATCTGGCAACTTATCTTCTGCAATTTCTCGAACAACATCCCAAGAAATCGTTCCTACTTTGGAACGGTTTGGCTCTGACGAACCTTTCTTAAGTTTTCCTTTTTCGAGGATTTGCACCGCTGCCGGCGGAGTTTTAATTACGAAATCAAAAGATTTATCACTGTAAACAGCGATAACTGCTGGTAAAACCTTTCCTGGCTTGTCCTGTGTACGCGCATTAAATTGCTTACAGAACTCCATGATGTTAACCCCTTTTGCACCGAGTGCGGGACCAACTGGAGGCGCTGGATTGGCTGCACCACCTTTGATCTGCAATTTGATCAAACCTGCTACTTCTTTAGCCATTTGTTTTTAAATTATGTAGTCAAACATGAATACTTGCGGGAAGCTTTAATCGCTTTTTTCACTCCTACGGTTAATATACTCTTCTATTCTTTTTCTACTTGCATGTAGCTAAGCTCCAACAAGTTTTTTCGTCCAAAGATTTTCACCATTACTTTCAACTTTTTCTTGTCTTCGTTAATCTCATCGATCACTCCGCTAAAGTTGTTGAAAGGACCGTCGATTACCTTTACAGATTCTCCGATCACGAATGGGATTTTCATTTCTTCTTCTGTTTCAGAAAGTTCATCCACTTTTCCGAGGATTCTATTTACTTCTGAAAGTCGCATTGGTACAGGATCTCCACCTTTCTCAGTTCCTAAGAACCCGATTACATTAGGAATCCCTTTAATAACGTGAGGAACTTCTCCCATAAGAGAAGCTTCTACAAGAACATATCCAGGAAGATATGCTTTCTCCTTGCTTACTTTTTTACCGTTACGGATTTGGAATACTTTTTCGGTTGGGATTAAGACTTGCCCTACGTAGTCATCCAATTTAAGGCGTGAAATTTCAAGATCAAGGTATTCTTTCACTTTCTTTTCCTTCCCACTAATGGCTCTCACCACGTACCAACGCTTTTTAATCTCTGTTGCCATGTTCTCGTAATTGGAGTTGTATTAAACAAATAAACCGTAAACGTATCCTAGGATTCCTTTCCAGATGGTACCTTCTTCGGTTTCAGCGCGAACACCGAACACAAAATCCATGGAGAAGATGATCAATGAAATCAATACAGATGCCACCACTACGATGATTGTATTGCTTTGTAATTCTTTCCAGGTAGGCCAAGTAACGCGATGCACCATTTCGGTAACAGTCTCGTTAAAATACTCTCTTACTTTTGACATGTCTTATTTTTTGCACGGGCGGTAGGGATCGAACCCACGACCAATGGATTTGGAATCCACTACTCTACCAGCTGAGCTACACCCGTGTATAATTCAAATTGTGATTCCGAACCGAAGTAAACCCTGTTTCGTTTCACAATTTCAAATTTTCAATCTTTCAAAGTACTTTTTTGATAAACGAGAAAGAAGACTCGTATAAAAAGGGGAGCGAACTCCCCTTTTCTTTAGTATGATTGTATCTTGATTAAGCTACGATCTCAGTAACTTGACCAGCACCTACTGTTCTACCACCCTCACGGATAGCGAAACGAAGACCTTTGTCCATCGCTACAGGTACGATCAATTTAACTGTGATAGTTACGTTATCACCAGGCATAACCATGTCGCGACCGTCAGTCAAGAAGATTTCACCTGTTACGTCTGTTGTTCTGAAGTAGAACTGAGGACGGTATTTGTTGTGGAAAGGAGTGTGACGACCACCTTCTTCTTTCTTCAATACGTAGATCTCAGCTTTAAATTCAGTATGTGGTGTTGTTGAACCTGGTTTACAGATTACCATTCCACGTTTGATTTGAGATTTTTCAATTCCACGAAGCAACAAACCAACGTTGTCACCAGCTTCACCTCTATCCAAAATCTTACGGAACATCTCAACCCCTGTACAAGTAGAAGACAATTTCTCGTCACCCATTCCAAGGATATCAACTGGATCACCAGTATTAACTACACCTGTTTCGATACGTCCAGTTGCAACTGTACCACGACCAGTGATCGTAAATACGTCCTCAACAGGCATCAAGAAAGGCTTGTCAATATCACGTGGAGGCAATTCGATGTATGTATCAACTGCTTCCATCAATTCGTTTACAGTAGCAACCCATTTCTCTTCACCGTTCAATGCACCCAATGCAGACCCTTGGATTACTGGAGCGTTATCTCCGTCGTAATCGTAGAAAGAAAGCAATTCACGGATTTCCATCTCAACGAGTTCAAGCAATTCCTCATCATCAACCATATCCACTTTATTCATGAATACGACCATTCTAGGAACACCTACCTGACGTCCAAGAAGGATGTGCTCACGTGTTTGTGGCATAGGACCATCTGTAGCAGCAACTACCAAGATTGCACCATCCATTTGTGCTGCTCCAGTAACCATGTTCTTTACGTAATCGGCGTGACCTGGACAGTCAACGTGAGCGTAGTGACGGTTAGCAGTAGCATACTCAATGTGAGATGTGTTAATTGTGATACCACGTTCTTTTTCCTCTGGTGCGTTATCAATAGAAGAGAAATCACGTGTTTCAGCAAGACCTTGAGCAGACAATACAGAAGAGATTGCTGCAGTCAAAGTAGTTTTTCCGTGGTCTACGTGACCAATTGTTCCAATGTTAACGTGTGGTTTGGAACGATCGAAATTTTCCTTAGCCATGTTGTTCTTTGTTTCTTAGTTAAAAAATAAACTTTTATATATGCAAAAATTCCACCCTTTGC
>JBNKGN010000236.1:0-5698 GCA_050289845.1 Crocinitomicaceae bacterium
AGGACAATTGCTCCTCCTCGAAGCAATGCGTTTGGCACAGCATCAGGATTTTGACATTGTACTGCTCGGCGAACCGACCTACAATGAAGGTGACGACTATTTTCATCAAATGAATGCGTTGATTGATCAGAACCAACTTTCCAATCGTGTTCACATTCGACCATTTACGAAGCAGCCCGAAATTTTTTACACCGCAATTGATTGGTTTGTCATGGCGACAAAAGCGGAAACATTTGGGATGGTAACTATTGAATCGCTGGCTTGTGGAACCCCTGTTTTAGGGAGTAATGCCGGAGGAACTCCAGAAATCATCGGTATGCAAGGAGGAAAATTATTTACCTCACTCGATCCACAAGACCTCGCACAAAAAATGGATGAAATCTGCAGTGAACAGCGCACAATAGAGCACACCATACTCAAGGAAATGGCAAAACTGTACGATCATCATGAAATTTGCGAACGCGTCGAAAAACAGCTTCATCTTTCTTAGAACAATGATTCCGCAGAAATGTCGTTAATTTAGAGCCAATGAATTTATACTCGAACAAACAAAAATGGAAAATCGCCTTGTTGATTTTCGCGTTACTCCTCATCGGGGCTTCCTTGTTTGTTTCCAATCAGATTGTGTCGAAAGTTGGCGAACATGAAAAAGATCGTGCGCAACAATGGGCGGATGCAATTCGGAAAAAAATTGAACTCGTTCGTTTGACCAACAATACCTTTGACAATCTCCGTGCAAAAGAGCGTGAAAAAATGACGCTTTGGGTAGAAGCAACCACGGAAGCAGCGAAAAACAGTCCACTTGATCAAAACTTTGACAACAATTTTCCGCTTCGGATTGCGCAAAGAAACACAGATATTCCAGTAATTGCCGTAGATGATTATGGCTATATTTCTGCCAATCGCAACCTCGATTTCGATACCGCAGATTTTCGAATGCGTTATCCCAATGCAAGCAAACGGGAGCTCATGCAAAAGTTCGACGATTCATTGCTTGTTCTCGCAAAAGTTTGGAAAGACAAAAATCCTTCCTTCACTGTTGAAGTATTCGACGATTTCTCGATTACATATTATTACAACGACTCGCGTGCGATAGATTCACTCGAAAACGTCCGTGATTCCTTAATTGAGTCCTTCAACAAAGAGTTGATCAACAACGAACGATTGGTGCCTGTTTTACTGGTCGATGCGAAATCGAAAACCATTATTGGAACGAATATTCCCGAATACCGCAATCGAACGACGGCATCGAATCAACTCATTAGCGAATTGAATCCAGACCCTATTGTGATCGATTTTCAAACGGGCGAAAAAAACCTGCTTTATTATGGAAATAGTCCAGAGTTGCGGCAACTTCAGTATTTTCCAATCATTCAATTTACGGTGATTGGGCTCTTTGTGTTGATCGGATACTTGATATTTAGCACCTTTCGTAAAGCAGAACAAAATCAAGTGTGGGCGGGAATGGCCAAAGAAACAGCCCATCAGTTAGGAACTCCTCTTTCTTCGCTTATGGCGTGGATTCAATTGCTAGAATCGCAAGGTACAGACGAGATGATCACGGGGGAAATGCAGAAAGACATCAGTCGATTGGAGAAAGTGACCGACCGATTTTCCAAGATTGGATCCGGTGCACAACTGCTTGAGACTGATCTTTCGGAAACCGTTCGAAACGTAATGGCGTATTTGAAGCCACGAATTTCAGATAAGGTAGCGATCACAATTGATGCCGATACGCCTTTCGAAGTAAAACACAACGCTCCTTTAATGGAATGGGTAGTTGAAAACATTTGCAAGAATGCCGTAGACGCGATGGAAGCCGAAGGAAGCCTACACGTTTCGGTGCATGGCACGGATGAATTCGTTCACATCGACATCAAAGACTCTGGAAAAGGCATTCCTCCCAATCAGGTAAAAACCATTTTTGAACCAGGCTTCTCCACCAAAAAACGCGGTTGGGGCTTGGGCTTGTCCCTGGTGAAACGCATTGTGAAAGAATACCACAAGGGGAAAGTTTACGTCCTTGAATCCCACGTTGGGCAAGGAACCACCTTCAGAATTAGTTTGCCTAAGAAGTAATTCGAAAACTTCCTGCAATCACGTTCCATTCAAATCCACTGCACGCATGGATACAAACGACTTAATAATTCGTTCGCCCACACCTGGCACATCTACATGAATCAAATACACTCCCGAAGCTACAAAGATGTTCTTGTTGTTCGTTAGATTCCAATCCTGATACGTGAGCGCATTGTCTTTCTTGAAGGTGTTGATCAATTTTCCGTTCACTGTATAAATGTGAATGGTACAACGTTCTGGCAAGTTGGTAATCTTCACACGGGTATCCAAACGATTGCTTTCGTATTCGGAACGTGCGTTGTAAGGATTTGGCACCACGTTGATCAATTTTAAAGCATCTGCCAATCGATCCTGACTGCCTAACTCTGTCGAAATTTGATCCATGTTCCAACCATATGCTGGCAATCCATTGTTCTCTCCAGAAGTCACATAATTTTTATACTCTTTGTTCACCCGAAGCTTTATAGTTACGTCTGTTGGTAGGTTCTGTGGATCAATGGTGAAGTTTTGACCCGCCAATGGATAGGCAATCCAACTAATACTACTATAAAAATTGCGCTTCGCGGTAGAATTGTTTGCCATCACATCAAACAGTAGGTTCCGTGCGTGATTGGTAGCATCATTTTCTCCTTGCGAAGGAATGTACTCTGGGAAATTGTACCCCAAAAGATAATTGTTAATCATCCCGTAATCTTTGGAGAACACGTAAATCGGATGCATTCCTCCCATTACTGGGTTTCCTGCGTTGTCTCTCAAATTTCCTGTAGGATTCCAAAGCATATCAGCTCCATTCTCTGCGGCGAGAAATGAATTTTCACCAAACGCCATGTACAAACGAGCACCTGTTTCAATATCAATGGCATATCCTGGGAACCAACCCATTCCAGTAGATCCCGTTTCAGCGTTCCCATTTTTATCTCTAGAAGCGCTTGCTCGTATTTCACCAGGCTCGGCATTTCCCTCATTTAAGGCAGCCGTTCTTCCGAGTTCAATGACGGGACAACGCGTCCATTTTGATTTGTCGTCCGTTAGTATAATGTCTACCGAAGGCAAAAAGCTAATCGAAGATCCATTTTTCGCTGAAGTGGGAGCGGGATAATTAAAATACGCCAACGGCATGAAGCTGGATTCGTATCCTACCAATTTGTGCGGTGCAATTCCTCCGCCGAGAATCCTTGCCCAATCTTTATCAGGGTCGGCGAAACTATTTGGTGCTTGCCAGTCTGGGTAATTGCATGGATCAAAATAATCACGATAAGAAGGAAGTGTGTTGTCCAAACATTCATAATTTTGATCCCCAACAACGGTATTGGGACTGTACGTTCCTGATCGAATCCAATTGGTTGGGTAGAAGGCGTCATTATCTGACACCGAACTCAACCAGAGTTTCGAACTATCCTGGAATTCAATCGTGGCATTCAGTAATTTCGTCGATCGTGCTTCAAATCCGCCTGTTACACCATCTGGAAGGAAATAACCCTCTTGATGAATTTGCACTGAAATCCCCCATTGTGGGATGAGTTGTTCGTTGTCAACAGCAATTGTTTTTTGCGCACTGATTGATTCCAACAAGTTTCCACCTTTATAATCATAGCGATTAATCACCCAAGATGCGGTATCTGCGCCGTTGGATTGTGAAGCGGAGTAATTGGTGAACGCGCATTCGAAATAGCCGTCTGCTACATTTAATGGATCAATTACTTTCACATTAATGGGCCCTTTGCCGTATTCATACTCAGGCTGCTTCATAAACCCGTTGGCAAGAATGTAATCTCTCGATGCTTTTGTCAATTCCAGTTCACGCCCCCCATTTCCATGTCCATCAATTCGCGTAATTCTTGGGCCACTTCCGTAGGAAATATTTTGTCCCGTTCCATCAGCTTCTGGCATTGGGTTGTGCGGAATAGCTTCTACGGGTCGAACTTCACCAAACGCCGCTTTACGACTTGCTATGAATGGAATTTTTTGCCCATCTAAGAGATTGGGTTCAGTTGGATCGTATTCTTTGTAGTTGTTATACGCATAAGCCAAAGCGACATAATAGTACTTTTTGAAATTGACCAATCGGCGGTTTCCTTGTGCAAATTGATCTTCTGTAATTCGGAAACTGTGTCGAATCCCTTCGTCAGCTCCGTCTACCATTTCCATCGGAATGCTGGCTTGCAAATCATCGTCAAATTGGAAGTTCACCAAACGATCGACTCCGTCTTTGATATCGCACTGTGCCACCAAACGCGCCAGGTTTTGATTTTGAACATCGGATGGAGACACCTCATCATCTTTCAATTGATAAATCAAATATCCCTGGAATCGATAGAATTTATCGGCTGTTGTATCACTTGCGACAATGAAAGGATCAAATTCTGCGTAATCTTCATCGGCGTTGTTAGAATTGATCGGATTGCTGATCGTGAGAATCAATTCGTTTTCCAATTCCTGAATCGCCAAATCAGGCGCATGCGGACCATCCAATACTTTAAAGCAATTCTCAAACAGGGCTTGTGCTTTGTCGTCAGCACGTCTTAAAACTTCTACGGATGCAAAAGGATCTCCTGAGGTAGCACGTGCCCAAGCCACACCTACGGTAATATTGTTTACCGCACCTGGTTTCAGCACAAAGGGTCCAGCCGATTGTACAAAGCGTCGATCGTTGGGTGGATTGTTCGCTGATTGCTCTGTCCATGGCACCTGAGGATTCCCTCCTGTCCCCCAACCCAGCGGATCGGTATCTCCTGGGAACATAAAATCACATGGCACGGTTGGATCTGCTGATGGATCTGAAATATGTCCTGATCCTCCGTAATAGAATTGGGTGCCATCTTTCCAAAAGCCTTGCAGATAACGGTAATAATCTAGGGCTGTAATTGGATCGGTTTGATTTGGATTTGCACCAAGAGTGGTATTAGAATAGTACAGAAAACGGCGCATCCCGAAACGTTCATTGTCGACAATTCCATCGCCATAACCAATTCCATTTAGCGCTTCCCCAGGACCAATTCCATACGCATTATCAATGCCATCGTTGTCTTGATACGGACCTTCGAAAAAGTCAACACCTACTGCAGGCGGATTATTTCCATACCCAAGCCAACCTGCATTATCCCCGTCGTAATTGTCACCATTATAGTAATAGGCCAACCCGCGATTTACATCACAACCAACGTAATCGTCTAATGGATCTCCGAGCGCACCATCCGTAAAACAACCAAAATAGGTGTCGTAAAGTGTCTGTGTTCCTCGATTGATCAACTCGTAGTTATAGAAGGTCATATTATTAACCTCATCATTACTGGCAAAGGCAAAGGCTTGTGCGCGAATCTCCATTCCAATCGGTTCGGCACCTGTTTCGGTATGAATATTTCCTTTGTCATTCATCACCCACCAAAGGTTGAGATCTCCGTACAAGGAAACCCGACGGTCTACGTTGCATTCTTTGGTTTTATTGATATCGTGCCAGGGATAATCGCCATTTTCCCAGTTGTATTCTCCGTTTTCATCACGGTCGAAAAAAGGCGCCAAATAATAATCTTGCCCCTGATCAATATCTCCATGTGCAGGCCACTCTTTGATAATTAGTGGAATTTCATAATTGGGAAATAATTCGCTTTGGGTATTCGTT
>JBNKGN010000237.1:0-5681 GCA_050289845.1 Crocinitomicaceae bacterium
TTCAATATTTTGTTCGATGACGGCAAATACACAGAGCTAGACGCGAAGTTGGTTGCAGGAGATCCATTGAAATTCGAGGATACGAAGAAATACACCGATCGAATTAAAAGTACTCAGAAGAAAACAGGTCTGAAAGATGCGATTCGAACGGCAAAAGGAAAACTAGACGGTGAAACAATCGTTATCGCAGCTATGGATTTCTCGTTCATTGGTGGTTCGATGGGATCCGTTATGGGAGAGAAAATTGCCCGGGCTATTGATGTAGCGATTAAGTCCAAATCACCGTTTATGATTATCTCCAAGTCGGGAGGTGCGCGTATGATGGAAGCAGGACTTTCCTTAATGCAAATGGCAAAGGTTTCTGGGAAATTGGGACAATTGTCCGAAGCAAAATTACCATACATTTCGTTTTTGACAGATCCAACTACGGGTGGAGTAACAGCATCGTTCGCAATGTTGGGAGATTTGAATATTGCAGAACCAGACGCACTGATTGCCTTTGCAGGACCTAGGGTGGTTCGCGAGACTATCGGACGCGATTTGCCCGATGGATTCCAAAAATCAGAATTCGTTTTGGAACACGGTTTCCTTGATTACATTGTAGATCGTAAAGAATTGAAAGAGACGTTAGCGCTAAGCTTGAAGTTGTTTAAAAGCTAGTTTCAAGAAGTTTTAAGGAACAAAAAAAGAAGGGAAGAGATTCAATATTGAATTATTGTGTATCTTTGCACCGTCGATTCCCAAAAGTTGGGCCGTCTACATAAAAATTATTTACATAAATATTGGCATGTATATAGATTCAGAAAAGAAAAAAGAAATCTTCGCGAAACACGGAGGGTCTGATGCGAACACAGGTTCAGCAGAAGGACAAATTGCATTGTTCACGTACCGAATTTCACATTTGACAGAGCACTTGAAGAAAAACCGTAAAGATTACGGAACACAACGTGCACTTCAATTGTTGGTAGGTAAACGTCGTAGTTTGTTGACATACTTGCAAAACAAAGATATCGAGAGATATCGTGCGATTGTTAAAGAATTGGGACTTCGTCGTTAATTCTTTGCAAATACATCTTGGAGGGGACAGTCGAATTCGTTTCGGGTGTCCTCTTTTTGTTTTATTTTCAGACGAAAAATGGATCAAAAAAAGAATTAATTTGAAAGAAGAAAACAACTTCAGGGAATTGAATATTTGGAAAGGATCAATGTGTTTGGTTCATTCCGTTGATGCAAAAAAAACAGTAAAATTCCAGTAGTCGTACAATCTTGAAATCAAATTCGTCTTGAAATCTGAGAACAAATAATTAAATAAGTAAACAAATAAAAATGAATATAGGAACAAAAAAGTCCATCACTACCGGAGGGAAAGAAATTTCCATCGAAACTGGAAAATTGGCAAAACAAGCTGATGGTTCAGTAGTGTTACGAATGGGCGACACAATGATTCTTGCTACAGTAGTTGCAGCAAGAGAAGCAAGAGAAGGTGTAGACTTTCTCCCATTAACAGTAGATTACAAAGAGAAATTTGCCGCTGACGGACGTATCCCAGGTGGTTTCTTTCGTCGTGAAGCACGTCCATCTGAACGTGAAATTTTGGTGATGCGTATCGTTGACCGTGCGCTTCGTCCACTTTTCCCAGATGATTATCATGCAGAGGTTCAAGTAATGATGCAATTGATTTCATACGATGGCGTAAATAGCCCGGATGCGTTGGTTGGTTTCGCTGCTTCTACTGCAATCGCACTTTCAGATATCCCGTTCAACGGTCCAATGTCTGAAGTTCGCGTTGGTCGTGTCGACGGTCAGTTTATCATCAATCCAACTTTGGAGGAAATGGCTGCATCGGATCTCGACTGTATGATCGCTGGAACAATTGACAACATCGTAATGGTGGAAGGTGAAATGCTCGAAATTTCTGAAGCTGAAATGGTGGAAGTGATTAAGATTGCTCACGAATCAATTAAAGAACAGTGTCAATTCCAATTGGATTTCGCTGCTGAAACACCAGGAACGTCTCCAAAAAGAGAATACAACCACGAAACGCACAACGAGGAAGTGAAAGAGAAAGTAATGGCATTTGCTTACGATAAGTGTAAGGCTGTTGCTGAAATGGGATTGGCTTCAAAAGAAAAACGATCAGAATTGTTCGGTGCTGTAAAAGAAGAATACATTGCATCTCTTTCTGAAGAGGAATTGGAAGTAGAAGCACCATTCATCTCCGTATATTTTAAAGCTGCGATGAAAAAAGCAGTACGTGATACGATGTTGAACGACAATATCCGTTTGGATGGTCGTAAGTTCGACGAAATTCGTCCAATCTGGGCGGAAGTAGATTACTTGCCAAGAGCACACGGTTCGGCGGTATTTACACGTGGAGAAACGCAATCATTAACGACATTGACCTTAGGAGGTAAAATGGACGAGCAAATGATTGATGATGTTACCTACAAAGGAACAACAAACTTCATGTTGCACTACAACTTTCCTCCGTTCTCTACTGGTGAGGCGCGACCTATTCGTGGGACGTCTCGTCGTGAGGTAGGACATGGGAACCTGGCATTGCGTGCATTGAAACCCGTACTTCCTGATGATAACTCTTACACCATTCGTTTGGTATCGGAGATCTTAGAATCGAACGGATCTTCGTCTATGGCGACAGTTTGTGCAGGGACCTTGGCATTGATGGACGGTGGTGTTCAAATCAAAGCGCCAGTATCTGGAATCGCAATGGGATTGGTAGCTGAAAACGGAAAATTTGCCGTGTTGTCAGATATTCTTGGAGACGAAGATCACTTGGGTGATATGGACTTCAAAGTAACGGGAACAGCAGCTGGAATCACAGCATGTCAAATGGATATTAAAGTAGATGGTCTTCCTTACGAAGTTTTGATCCAGGCATTGGAACAAGCGAAAGCTGGACGTTTGCATATTCTTGAGAAAATTGTTGAGACGATTGCGAAACCAAACGAAGAACTCAAACCACATACACCGCGTATCGAAGCATTTATCGTACCGAATGATATGATTGGTGCGATTATCGGACCTGGAGGAAAAATTATCCAACAGCTTCAAAAAGATACCAATACCAACATTACCATCGAAGAGATTGAAACAGGAGAAGGTAAAGTTCAGGTGATGTCAAACAATGCCGACGATATGGCTGCTGCCGTAAAAGCAATCAAATTGATTGCCTTCCCACCACAAGTGGAAGAAGGGGCAGAGTACGAAGGGAAAATCAAATCACTTCAAGCATACGGAGTTTTTGTTGAAATCGTACCTGGTACAGATGGATTGATCCACATTTCTGAATTTGCACACGAACGCATCAATAAGATGGAGGACGTTTGTAAAGAAGGTGATTTGGTGAAATTTAAAGTGATTGGACGTGATCCAAAAACGAAAAAGTTCAAATTGTCACGCAAGGTTTTACTTCCAAAACCAGAGCGTCAGGAAACTTCTGAAGCGCCAAGTGCTGAATAAGTAACCCTATAGAAAACAAAACCCCGACAATCTTTGGAATGTCGGGGTTTTTTATGGTACTATCCGTCAAAATGGAGTATTGAAAAATGAAAAACCTTTCGCTTCGTCAGTCAGAGCAAAAGTGCTGAAGTAGCTCATTGTGAACGTGTAACGAATTATTCGAAGCAACGAACGCCCATAAAAGATTTTTTTTTTCGTAACTTACTCTAAAATTGGCTTATGAAAGCACTAACCATTTGCCTCGCATTGATTTTTCTCACTGCGGCAAACACTTTTGCGCAACAACAATCTGTTGATGGTCGCGTTCTTGATTCAAGTCGAAAGCCAGTTGCAGGTGCAACAATTATTAGTGAAACGGGAGCAACGCTTTGCCCGGTAACGGATGCAGACGGTCTTTTTTCATTTAAAGGAACGGTCGGCGATAAATTTGCCGTAGAGAAGACAGGCTTTGATGTGAAATGGACGACTATTGAAAAGGGAGTCAACACGTATAAAGTAACACTTGATGTCCGCGTGCAAGAAATAGAGTCGGTACAGATTACCCGCCAGAATTCGCAGGTGGCCTTGGATATTGCAAATACCAATATTATAGATTATCAGCCTTTTGAAGATTGTATCTTAACTCTCAAGAAGCGCAAAAACCGCTATTTTGTCGGTATAGACAGCCTGAGAAAGGAAGGCATAAGTTTTCCGATTGAAATTCTTCGTCCGCAATCCTTCTTTTTTGATTGCATGAAAAATGCGTACATACTTTCAGCAGATTCGGCGTACCAGTTTGTTCTGTTGGATTCTGGTATTGTTGTGTTGTCAACATTATCGTATGAGCAATTCGAACTTTTTATCGAGCCGTGTGTTTCAAAATTTGAAGACAGACTCGTACATCGGCATTTTACGGATTTAAACAAAACCTATGAGCTTACGATGTACGACAATAAAGAAGCACGGCAAATTTTTCAAAGAACGGATGTGTTGGGATACCAGGGAGCTTGGGAAGCGTCCGTTACCGTAGGACTTACAACAGACCCATTGGACGGTGATACCTTGACGGATCCAATTTTGAGACGCCAAAAAGAGCGACGGGAAGTATACAAAAGACATGATACGGGACCTGCTTTCCAGAAACGATTGGAGCAACAACAAAAAGATGCAAAACAGGCGGAAAAATATGCTGCATTCGACGTTCCTGTTCCAGTCATTTCACCCAACACAATAGCAAACAGTGTTTACGGAAAACAAAACGCCTGGAGTAAAAGTCAAACATGGTCTTCATCGATGGCTTCCTATCAGTTATTCACGCAACCCATCCATATAAAAACGTATCAAATCGGCAATTTTATGGCGGTAGTTGATTTTCTCAATGACTCTGTACTCATCCTTGATCACTACGGCTATCGTGTGAAAGCAAATAGCTTTTCGGTAGACAGTGATATCGAAGATGTATTTCAGGACAAGGCAACAGGATATATTTATCTCTTTACGCAAGATCACGGAAGTCACAAGATTTTTGGGCTCAACGCCTTTTCAGGAGAAGTCCGATATCTGAAAAATTTTGGTGGTCTTCCGAATACGCAAGATCCCGTTGTATACAACAATTACTTGTATTACAAAGTACTTGATCGCGGTTTCTTTGGTATAGAGCGAGTGCGTCTACCCAAAATGGAGTTTTTCTAGCTGTTTTTCATGGTTCCATTCCCCATGTTTGGCTATCGTTAGTTCTCTGGAAAACCGTTCTCAACCCAACACTTGATTTTGTTCAATTGAGCCTCTGACAACGATCCACTTTCGGGCATAGTCTGATTTGTTAAAACTTCTTTCTCAAATTTTCCATTCGAAAAATCACCGGAAAGTCCAGCGTACGTCGTGTAATTTCCATGACAGGAAACACAGTTTTGATCAATGATGCTTTTGATGTCTGCATCATAAGTCGGAGAGGAACCATCACAAACGGGCGTGAAGGCAGTTTGTTTTTTACATGAAAATAGCAGAACAGCTATAATCGCTAGGGAAAGAAATAGGGAAGATTTCATAGATGCTTTTTTTTTACTGAACGCAAGTTTACTGCTTTTTATTGCTTGTTGTTGTCATTGAAAGCCATCGTCATCACACTTGGAGGAAGAGAGTGTACAGGAAAGAGTGATCAGCTGGTGATGAGAAGAGAACCACGGCTCCGGATTATATACGCTCCGCCGGCAACCCATTCG
>JBNKGN010000238.1:0-5676 GCA_050289845.1 Crocinitomicaceae bacterium
CCAGACCCCGTAGGGATAATGGCCAATTTGGTTTGCGTACCGATCAATGCGGTGCCTACTTCATGCACGGATCCGTCGCCTCCAACAGCACAAACGATGTCTATCTTTTCTTTGGAAGCTTGCAACGCGAGTTCTTTAGCGTGCTGCTTGTATTCCGTGTATACAATATCATAATCGAAGCGCTCCTTATTCAGATGTGCTTCAATCATCGGAGGGATGGTGTTTTTCCGTCCGACCCCAGAAATAGGGTTGATGATGAATCGTATACGTTCTTTCATTTCTTGTTGTTCGTCGGATACTATCAAAAATAATGCCTTTTACGAAGCACGACTTTGTGGCAGTACACACATCAAAAATACGAAAAAGACACCGTTTTCGTTGGTAGGGAATTAGGAATTCCATGAACTTTGATCTGTGCATATCTTCTTTCCGCCAAAAGAACCGTTCCCTAAATGGGACCAACCTTTCGGTAGTTTCCAGTGAATCTCGTTTGAATATTTGGTATCTTTCGCCTCATGAAACGAAATCTTTATACGCTATTGGTGGGCTTTTTGTGGGTGTCAGCCCCCGTTTTTGCTCAAATTGAGGTGGCTACTCCTGCACCGGAAGAAAAGGAGGAAGCAGTTGCGCAAATTCTCCCTGAAAAAGAGGGGACGGGAACGACCGAAGTAATTGGTTACGCGGGATGGGGATCGAGCAATCGTGTGTTGATTGAAAACCCAGCGAAATCGGGTATTTTTGCAGACTCACTCGGCGAGCGCGCCAATGAAGGATCATTGAATATTTGGTCATTTGGCATTGGTTTGCGTAGTCAAATCCACAGGGGATTGTGGTGGCAAGGTGGTCTTTCAATACTAAGGAATGGTGAGTCCTACGATTTTCGAGATACGGATACTTCCTTTAGTTATCAAACATCCTATACCTATATCGCAATGCCTTTGAAATTGGCCTATGTCTACGAGATGGGAATTGTGAAATTGTATGCTTCGGGAGGAATCGTTCCACAAATGTTTTTCAGATATCGTCAAGAGCAGCAATGGGAAACTAAACTCAATGCTACTGGAGATGCGACAATTAAAGAAAATACGGGCTACAATACTTTTGTGATGAGTTGGGTTGGGAGTATCGGCGCTCAAGTGAAAACAGGAAAAAACATGTCCATTTTCTTGGAGCCTGAATACCGACATCAATTTATTAGCTCGTACACAAAAACAGATGGCTATCAACATTTTGGAAGAGTGTTTGGGTTGAATATGGGACTCGTTTATACGTTATAGAAAATGCAAATTCAAGAAATAACCCAATTTTTAGAATCGCTGGCGCCACTTTCAAGTCAGGAATCCTACGATAATTCTGGTTTGATCGTTGGAAATCCGCATGCAGAAGTCAAAAATGTACTGATTTCATTGGATTGTATCGAAGCCACTGTCGAAGAAGCAATTACAAAGAATTGCGAATTAATCATTGCGCATCATCCTATTGTTTTCAAAGGAATGAAGCGATTGAATGGTGGTGATTATGTGGAGCGAACGGTGATTAAGGCAATTAAAAATGATATTGCGATTTACGCCATCCATACGAATTTGGACAATTATCGATTCGGGGTTAATCACGAAATTGGTACTCGTTTGAAATTGAAGAATCTTAAAGTACTTGCACCGAAAAGAAACGTGCTTTCCAAGTTGATTTGTTATATTCCTGAGTCTCATTTTGAAGGTGTATCGAATGCCATTTTTGCTGCTGGCGGAGGGCAGATTGGAGCGTATTCCGATTGTGGTTTTAGTGTAAAAGGAACGGGGACTTTTCAGCCTATTGACGGTGCGCAACCCTTTATTGGCAAAGTAAATGAGCGTTCTGAAGTACAGGAGCGTAAGTTTGAAACGGTTTGTTCGACACATACGATTGGAAAGGTAGTCGCTGCAATGCAGAAAGCGCATCCGTATGAAGAAGTGGCTTACGAAGTCTTTGCGATGGAAAATGGCAACAACTACGAAGGAAGCGGAATGGTAGGGGATTTGGAGCATCCGATGGAAGCAAAAGCATTTTTACAAGAATTGAAAGATGTGTTTGGTTGTGGTGTCGTTCGGCATACGGACCTGTTGGACAAGTCGATTGCGCGTGTGGCATTTTGTGGAGGAGCGGGCAGTTTTTTGTTGCCCATGGCCAAACGATCTGGAGCTGATATCTTCGTGACAGGAGATTATAAGTATCACGAATTTTTTGATGCAGAAGCGCAAATAATCATCGCTGATATTGGACATTTTGAAAGTGAACAATATACTTCAAACAGAATTGCGGAGATATTGACGGAAAAATTTGCTAACTTTGCCGTTCATTTAACGGAGGTGAATACAAACCCAATAAATTATTTTTAACTGATGGCGAAAACTGCAACGAAAAAAGAGGCGTCTATTGCGGAAAAATTAGACAGTCTGTACGAATTGCAATTGATTGATTCTGAAATCGATAGAATTAGAACTATCCGAGGAGAACTTCCTTTGGAGGTACAGGATCTTGAAGACGAGTTGGAAGGGTTGGATACACGAATTGCAAAATTGGAAGAAGAGATCGCAGCGTTTGATCTTGACGTATCTGATCGAAAAAATGCAAGCAAAGAAGCTGAATTAGCAATCGCCAAGTACAAAGAACAACAAAATAACGTTCGAAATAATCGCGAATTTGAATCAATTTCAAAAGAGATTGAATACCAGGAATTGGAGATTAAATTGAACGAGAAACGCACCAAAGAAGCGAAAGCAAAAATCGCCCACAAGAAAGAAATTCTTGAAGAAGCGAAAGAGCGACGTGAAATGCGTGCAGGAGATTTAAATTCCAAAAAAGCGGAATTGGACGAAATCGTAGCGGAAACACAAGCGCAAGAAGAAAAACTTTTGAAAAAGTCAATGGCTGCTTTGAAAGGAATGGAACCGCGTTTGGCAAGTGCCTACACACGTTTGCGTTCGAATGCGAAAAACGGTTTGGCAGTTGTGCCAGTAGATCGTGATTCTTGTGGAGGATGTTTTAACAAGATTCCACCGCAACGCCAATTGGATATCCAAACAAAGAAAAAAGTAATCGCTTGTGAACACTGTGGACGTATCCTAGTGCCTGCAGAAGAGGAAGCTTAAGCGAATTTAGTATAGCATTCAACCGTTCATTTCTTGTATGAAGTGAGCGGTTTTTTATTTTTGACACGTGAAGTTTGAAGATTATCGCATATCGCCTGAAATTAAAGCACAGCTGAAAGCATTGGGTTGGAACCGTCCTACAGATATCCAATTCAAGGCTATTTCGCATATTCTCAATGGGGAAGATGTGATGGCGATCGCACAAACGGGTACAGGAAAAACCGCCGCGTTTGCAATTCCTACGCTCAATGTGATCCAAAATTCCCGCAAAAAATACGCGAAAGGCGAAGTGCGCTGTCTTGTGATGGTGCCTACTCGTGAATTGGCCAAACAAATTGCTTCGGTGTATCGTGAAATCGGTAAAAATACAGGTGTGAAAGTGTTTGGACTTTTTGGTGGAGTAGAGCAGGAACAACAGATTCGAACGCTCAACAATGGTATTGATATCCTCGTAGCAACTCCTGGTAGAATGTTCGATTTGAAATCTCAAGGGGTTTTAAGTCTTGATAAAGTGGATTTTCTCGTACTTGATGAAGCGGATCTAATGTTAGACCTCGGCTTTGCAAAGGATATTCAGGACGTTCTGAAGTTTCTACCGAAAAAACGCCAAAACCTCTTCTTCTCTGCAACGATTTCAAAGAAAATTAAGTCGCTGGCGTATGAAGTCGTAAATAAAAGTAAAACGATCCGAATTCAAATATCGCCAAAGAATCCTGTGGCCAAAAACATTGATCATGCGGTCATGTTTGTTGAGATGGACGACAAACGCTTCTTTTTGGAAAATATCCTGAAAGAATATCCAGAAATTAAAGTGGTGGTGTTCGCGCGTACAAAAGTACGAGTGGAGCGCATTGTGAAGGCTATGGAGCGCGTTCAAATCACCTCTGAGGCTTTGCACGGCGGTGTGGACCAAAAGGACCGTTTTTTAATCTTGGATCGTTTTAGATCAGGGGAAAATCGAATTTTAATTACGACAGATGTTGCCGCTCGTGGAATTGATATTCCTGACGTGGAATTTGTTGTCAATTATGATATTCCTGATGTCGCCGAAAATTACATCCACCGTTGCGGTCGTACTGGTCGTGGTAAAAATCGCGGTCAGGCATTGTCGTTTTGCAGCGAATCCGAATTGGCCTTGTTGGAAGAAATAGAATCGTACACGGGTGAAGAAATTCAGCGCTACGACATTTCAACGAACGAATACCTGACTATTTTGGATGATACCGATGACGGTTCGAACAATTGGCAGTCTTTAATCGATAAAGCGAATGAAGAAACAGGCAAAGGTGATGAGTGGTAATACTTCTTGCAAAAGATAATGATACAAAAAAAAGGAACTCCAAAGAGTTCCTTTTTTTTGTGTCATTTTTATAGTCTTACATTTGAACGCGTTTTCGCGTCGTTCCGTTCGACATTAAATCGATCACCATGCCTTTATAATTCGATGGCACTTCTTGCCCAGCAAGGTTAATCGTTTTTACAATTGTTAAATGTTCGTTACTCGAAGAAACCGTAACCAATTCGGAATAACGAAAAACACCATTGTAATCGACTTGCTTGATGCGGTAATATGATGTTCCGTCATAAGGATTGTGATCAACAAAAGAGTAATCATTTGCTTCTGTCGTTGTTCCGTTTCCAAAGACTACTCCAATATCTTCAAAGTTGCGTCCATCCAATGTTCGTTGAACAGAAAAGTAATCATTGTCAATTTCGGAAATTGTTGTCCAGTCAACATAAACGTCTGTACCTGTGTGAATTCCCGTGAGTGATCCCAATTCAACTGGAAGAAGGATTCCTGTTCCAGAGAAACTCCACGTACAATTGTCACCAGCAAAACCGTCTGCGGCGATGTAATAGGTTTGACCGACAACTAACGGAGACAAGGAAAGCGTAGCGGTACCTACTGCGCAACCCAAAAAATCTGCTCCGTAAGTTCCAATGCCGACACAACTTGTCCAAACTCCAAATTGAGCCGCACCACTTGTTCCGTCATTACAGATGATGTTCTGAATATCCAACGAACCTGTAGTGGCATCTGCAGTGAACGAATAGAATGTCGTGTTTTCATTTGATCCCCAATTACCACCAGAACAAAGTACGCCTTGTGAACCTGGAGTGTTAAATGTTGCACCTTGTGCACCAAGGTTACAGGCATCACCAATAGCCGTACTACCAGGGCAAGCAGTGTTTGTTGCGGGTGCGGCACCAACAGCTTGTACGGTGTAGTCGAAATACTTGTTTCCACTATTCCATGTGTACACCCAAACATCTTGGTTAGGATCCAGTCCTGTAACAGAACTTTCATAGAAATAATATCCTCCTGATGAGAAGTCAATAGCAGGCTGACAGTCCACATAAGTCAAGCTGGCACAACTGGTTCCTTGGAAATAAGCGTGATAGGTAGTCGAGTTTCCTGAACCGAATCCTTGAACAGACAATGGAGCTAATTGCAAATAATTGACTCCTGCTTCAAGGCTGTATTGCGTCCATGTTCCTTCCGTTCCATAAGCGCCACAGCCTCCAGGAGTTGTTGGAAGACATCCTC
>JBNKGN010000239.1:0-5670 GCA_050289845.1 Crocinitomicaceae bacterium
GCTATTGTTTCGACGATAAAGCGCAATTTTACCGTCTCTAAGCCGATCTACGTACTCGTATGACATCTGAAAGCCTGGCAGCAACTGTCGTACATTTGTCAACGACGAGAACTGGATGCTTATGTAATACGCAGAGATGTCAAGAGTTTGTCAAATCACAGGAAAATCAGTAATGGTAGGGAACAACGTGTCTCACTCACAACGTAAGACAAAACGTAAGTTTTACCCAAACTTGATTACGAAGAAATTCTTCATTCCTGAAGAAAATGAATACATCACGTTGAAAATTTCAACGTCTGCGTTGAGAACAATCAACAAGAAAGGTATTTCAGCATGTGTTAAAGAAGCACGCGTAAAAGGGTATATTAAGTAACTCGTTTTCTACGTTCAGCCTGTAGCGATACAGCCGTAGTAACAAAACAGTAAGAAAATGGCAAAGAAAGGTAATAGAATTCAAGTAATTTTGGAGTGTACGGAACACAAAGAGTCTGGTATGCCTGGAACATCTCGTTACATTACGACAAAAAACCGTAAGAATACTCCAGACAGATTGGAGATCAAAAAGTTTAATCCTATTTTGAAGCGTTACACGGTTCATAAAGAAATTAAATAAGCATAAGACATGGCAAAGAAAGTAGTAGCATCCCTACAAAAAGGAGGGGGGAAAGAGCACACGAAAGTGATTAAAATGGTGAAGTCTGATAAAAGCGGATCCTATACCTTTAAAGAAGAAGTTGTTCACAACGACAAAGTAAAAGAGTGGTTCGCTAAGAGCTAATCATTTTCAACTCGTTGAGATAATATATTTGAGCTTCTGCCATTGGTAGGAGCTCTTCTTGTTTCGTAATTATGGCATTATTTAAGTTTTTCTCGAAGGAAAAGAAAGAGACGCTCGACAAAGGTCTCGAGAAAACCAAACAGAGTTTCTTTTCCAAAATCGCACGCACTGTCGTGGGGAAATCCAGAGTCGATGACGAAGTTTTGGATAACCTCGAAGAAGTTTTAATTACCTCTGATGTTGGCGTGGAAACAACCTTGAAAATCATTGAGAAAATTGAAGCCCGCGTAGCGAGAGACAAAGTTCTCGGGGTGGACGAACTTAATACCATTCTGAAAGAGGAAATCACCAATCTCCTCGAAGAAAACAATAGCATTGATCAAGTCAATTTCGAAATTCCAAAACACGCGGAAGGACCACATGTTATCATGGTTGTCGGTGTGAACGGTGTTGGGAAGACGACCACGATCGGGAAATTGGCGCATCAGTACAAACAAGCAGGAAAAAAAGTCGTTCTGGGCGCATCGGATACCTTCCGGGCAGCAGCTGTTGACCAATTGATTATTTGGGCAGAAAGAGTAGGGGTACCGATCGTTCAACAAGGAATGGGTGCCGACCCCGCTTCTGTAGCGTATGATACGCTGCAATCCGCAAAAGCACAAGAGGCCGACGTTGTGATCATTGATACTGCTGGACGTCTTCATAATAAGGTGAATTTGATGAACGAGTTGACCAAAATCAAACGTGTCATGGATAAGGTCATTCCGCAGGCACCACATGAAGTTATGCTCGTCTTAGATGGTTCCACAGGTCAGAATGCCTACGAACAGGCAAAACAATTTTCCGCGGCGACTGATATCACTTGTCTGGCGATCACAAAGCTTGATGGTACAGCCAAAGGTGGAGTGGTAATTGGAATTTCAGATCAGATGAAAATTCCCGTTAAATACATTGGTGTCGGCGAAGGAATGGAAGATTTACAACCTTTCCATAGAGTTGAATTCGTGGACTCCCTCTTCAATTGATTTCGGACATTTCTTAACAGTCTTACGTATAAATGTTGGTAAATTAGACAATTGTGAAGTTGTAGATTTCAAAGGATTGTTCTATTTTGCGCTAACTATGCATTCCTTTTCTTAATTGCAGTTTGTCACAAAACGCAGTATTAGAAGGTCTTAAAACGTAAAACTCTCTTATGAAATCTTGTCTCTCTAGGACATTATCACTTGTCTTATTCTCCATTTTTGCAGGTTTTGTTTCTATTGCACAAATTGCGCCGACGCCTGAAAGTCAAATTGCACCAGGTGCCGAACAATGTGGTTTTGACGCCCTGCACAAAAAGTTGCTAATCTCGGACCCATTGTATGCCGCAAAAACACAAGAGTTTGAAGATTATGTCCTCAATTATTCGAACGCTTCAAGTAAGGTAACCCCATCTTCATATACCGTACCAGTTGTGGTCCATGTAATGGAAACGGGGAATTCACTAACGGCAATCACGGACGCTCAAATTCGTGAAGGAATCAGACAATTAAACGAACGTTACAGAAAAGTACCAGGCTCACTTGGCGATGGTGGCGGCGTAGATGTGGAATTAGAGTTTGCGCTCGCTGTTCGAGATCCAAATGGCAATTGCACCAATGGAATCGATCGCGTTGATATGACAGGCAATGCTACCTACATGGCTTCTGGTGTTTTTCGGAATTCAGCAGGTATCTCGGATGCTTCGTTGAAAGCGACAAGTGTATGGGATCAAACACAATACTACAACATTTGGTTGGTGTCAGAAATAGATGGTAATAACGGTGGTGCCGGTATTCAGGGATATGCGTATTTCGCGTCAGCCCATGGAACTTCCGTGGATGGTGCTGTTATTTTGGTGAGTAATTTTAAAGATGCTTCCAGTACGACTGGCGTTCACGAATTAGGGCATGCCTTCAATCTCTACCATACTTTTGAAGGCGATTCGAATGGTGGAAGTTGTCCTCCGAATTCCAACTGTAATACACAAGGAGATCGTGTTTGTGATACACCTCCTCACATTCGTAGTCCTTACGACTGTACGATTGGTACGAATGCCTGTGACGGAGGTTCATCAGAAGCTTTGCATAAACACAATTACATGGATTATTCTTCGGATGCCTGTCAAAATGAATTTACGGCTGGGCAAAAGGTGAGAGTAATCGCTGCTATGACAACCATAAGAACGTCGTTTCTTGCGTCTAATGGAAATATGTCTCTGGTACCACCGTCTGCGCCCACAGTTGCATTCGAAGCAAGTAATAGTTTTGTCTGCTCAGGAGATGCTGTACAGTTTTTTGATTTGTCGTCATGTATTCCAAACACCTTCTTAGATACGACTGCCTGGACGGGGATTAGTTTCAATTGGACATTTGTAGACGGAACAAATACCTATACTTCCAATCTTCAAAATCCAATAATGACTTTACCAGTCGGTGTATATGATGTTACACTGTCCGTAACAACAGGCTTTGGAACGAGTTCAATAACGCAAACGGCAGCTGTCGTTATTGGGAATTCTGCTGCGGCTTCTTGTATACCTGCTACAAACAACGCTGGAAATTTTGGAAACACTGTGTACAACGTAGATTTCAATACGATTAACAATGGAACTTCCTCATTGACCAATGTTGCTTATACCGATTTTTCATGTACCGCTAATACGGTGGTTGTTGAAGGTACAACACATGCAATGAACATTGATTTAAGAGCAGGAGGTTCGGCGACAGAGATTGTTGAAGTGTACATTGACTATAATAACAATTCAATTTTCGAATCTGGAGAGCTTGTATTAAGTGGTACTACTGGTGGAACAAATACATCGGTTACGGTTTCTGGAAATGTGACAATTCCCACCAATGCTGTGGAGAATACTTTGTTACGCATGCGTGTGATGGGGGAGGCCGGCAGTTTGACAAATAACGAACGCGCTTGTAATGCCAATACATTCGTTGGTGATTTTGAAGATTACGGTGTGTACATCATGACCGCTTGCGTTACTCCAGTTATTTCTGTTACGGGATCCACCAATCCAACTAGTTGCATTTCCGCGAATGGAACGATTACAATAAATGGCAGCGGTTCAGGAGATGTTACATGGACAGGACCTTCAAGTGGAAGTGCTGCAGGAGTAAGTTTGCCATATACAATTACGGGACTAACAAATGGAACCTATTCAATTCAATATGGAATTAGTGGTTGTAATTCAACGGCTGTTTCAGCGACACTCAATGCGCCAGGGCAACCTTCCAATCCGATCATTTCTGCAGGAGGACCGACGACTTTTTGTGCGGGTGGAAGTGTTGTGCTAACGTCTTCTTATGCTTCTGGGAATGTCTGGTCAACTGGAGAGACAACCCAATCGATCACCGTTTCTAGTACGCAGACAATTACGGTTACATATACCGATGGAGGAGGTTGTAGTGCAACTTCAAGCGCAACAAATGTTGTCGTAAATGCCTTGCCAGCCGCTCCAACAGTAACCCCTGCTGGTCCTGTGGCAATTTGTCCTGGAGGTTCGGTGGTTCTAACTTCGAGTCAGCCAACGGGCAATTTCTGGTCTACCACCGAAGTAACTCAAACGATTACGGCTTCGGCTGCGGGAAGTTATTCGGTTCAATACACGGATGGGAATGGCTGTCAATCACCTGCCTCGACACCTGTTGTTGTGACACAATTAACTGTTGGTACAATACTACCAATTTCGGAAGGCTTTGTAGGGGCGACGTTTCCGCCTGCGAATTGGAGCGTATTTGATGGTGGAACTGCTGGCGTGACTTGGGAGCGAGATGCGACTAACGGAACGGCTCCAACGGCTGGTAATGCAGCGGTGATTGATAATTTCACTACGAATACCGCAGGAGACCAAGATGCTTTATTCGTTGAAGCGATGGATCTATCGAGTTACACATCGGTACAATTAACATTTGATGTTGCTTACGCACGCTACGATGCTTCTTTCTTCGATCAGTTGGCAGTGGTCGTTTCAAGCGATTGCGGACAGACGTACAATACAGTTTATTCGAAATCAGGAACGACCTTGGCAACAGATCCAGATCAAACAACAGCCTACACATCTCCTGCTACCTGGAGAAATGAAGTGGTGGATTTGTCAGCGTATGTAGGGTTTTCACGAATTGAAGTTGCGTTTGTTAATGTTAGTGGGTACGGACAATTAATGTATATCGATAATATTAATATTACGGGAGTTGGAGCACCATGTACGGATCCTGATGTTCCTACATTGACAGCAACGCCTACCTCAGTTTGTGACGGTTCGACCGCAACATTGACCATCGGAGGGAATCTCAATGATGCAACATCCTGGGAAGTGTATACAGGGTCTTGTGGAGGAACGAATGTTGGTTCAACAACTACAGGGTCAATCGTTGTTACTCCAACAGCGCCAAATACGACCTATTATGTACGCGGCGAAGGTGGTTGTGTTACGCCTGGGGCTTGTGCAAATGTCACGGTGGTCGTAAATACACCAACTTCTGGTTCAGAAAGCGTAACGGCATGTGATAGTTATACCTGGTCAGCAAACGGAACAACGTACACGACAAGTGGAGCCTACACAGCAACATTAACCAATGCGGCAGGATGTGATTCTACTGCAACCTTGAACTTGACAATCAATAATTCAACTTCTGGTTCAGAGAATGTAACGGCATGTGATAGTTATACATGGTCAGCAAACGGAACAACGTACACGACAAGTGGAGCGTACACAGCAACGTTGACGAATGCGGCAGGATGTGATTCGACTGCAACCTTGAACTTGACAATCAATAATTCAACTTCTGGTTCTGAAAGCGTAACGGCTTGTGATAGTTATACGTGGTCTGCAAACGGAACAACGTACACGACAA
>JBNKGN010000240.1:0-5658 GCA_050289845.1 Crocinitomicaceae bacterium
AAGGTTTGCTCTCAGACAACGTAAGTTACAGCTTTACTGGGCAGCAAGAAGAGCAAGCGAAAGAAATGGCGTTTTTAGGAAATGCTTTATTGATCGCGGTGTTCTTGATCCTTTTGATCATTGTAGCTCAATTTAACTCGTACTCGATGCCATCTGTGATTATGATTACCGTGGTATTGTCACTGATTGGAGTACTGCTTGGATTGTTAATCTCGCGTCAAAACTTCGTGATTATGATGACCATGATCGGTGTGATTTCACTTGCGGGAGTCGTGGTAAACAATGCTATCGTACTGATTGACTACACGAACCAAATTCGAAAGCGCAAACGCGAAGAGATGAATCTTGGCGAATACGATCAGTTGCCGTACAGCGAAATTGTGTTGGCCGCGATCGAAGGTGGAAAAACGCGTTTACGTCCAGTATTATTGACGGCGATTACGACAATTCTCGGATTGATTCCATTAGCGGTTGGATTTAACATCGACTTTTTCACGCTTTTCTCGGAATACGATGCGAACATTTACATCGGAGGTGATAACAACATGTTCTTTGCCCCACTATCTTGGGCGATCATTTACGGTCTAACGTTTGCAACATTCTTAACTCTGGTGATTATCCCTACGCTGTATTTGTTAATGCATCGATTGAAACTTTGGATATACAAGCTATTCGGTTGGGAAATCCGTAGTAACATATAAAAGAGAGGGAGACCATGTGTCTCCCTTTTTTGTTTCCAAATCAACCAATAGACTACATCACAAGGATTTAAGTAAATTGCAAAATCTAAGAATACTATGCGTTTCATCGAATAAAAGCAATAATTGGTCGAATATTTGAAAAAATATACAGATTTAGGATTCCAACCATTCGCTACGCTAATTTTCTATGAATGTGTTAATTTCCCCTATGAATGATCCGATTTTTGCAATGGATTAGTTTTCAGGGTAACTAATTTTCGGAATAGACTTTTAGAATTAAACATTTCATGTAAAAAATAACTTTTCAAAACTGAGTATTGACTGTATCTTTGTTCTGTAAAGATTGATTTAGTATTTGATATTAATCAAACTAGAAGTCTTTTTCAGTGAATAGTGGTTAGGTTAGGTTATGGTAAAAGCAGCTCTCCCGAGCTGCTTTTACTCTTTATACCCGTACGCAATCCTTTCTATCAAACCCCTTTCGGAATTTTTTCTAAAGTTTAAAATTGATATCTTCGAGTCTCGTTACACAAAAAACGCCCATGAAGATCTCCAGTATCATTTTCGGAATGCCTCTTCTTGTACTCATGTTTGTTTCATGTAAAAAAGAAGCGACGCCAGAACCAGAACCTTCACCCATTTATGGAGAAGCCTTAGACGTTGAAAACAATACGTATGTGACCGTAGACATTAAGGGCGCTATGTGGTTCACCGAAAACCTTGCTTGCAAAAAATTTAGAAACGGGGACACTTTATTTCAGGCAAAAACAAATGATGAATGGGAAATGGCTTTAATCGATGGTGTTCCTGCGTGGTGTTATCCCAATAACGACTCCATCTTAGCGGAAAGCTATGGGATCATGTATAATTATCACGCCATCACAGACAGCAGAGGACTTGCTCCAGAAGGTTGGCATATTTCAAGCGCTTATGATTGGCAACGACTGATAGACCTTTACGGAGGCGAATGGAACGCAGGTTACTTTTTAAAAGCGACCGAAGGATGGCAAGACAACGGCAACGGCTCCAATAGCACAAAATTCAACGCCTTGCCCTGTGGTAAACGAATAAGCATCGGTAGCTTCTTTATTTTCGGCGACCAAGGTTGGTGGTGGACAAGTACCCCTATCGAAACCTCATCTTCGGGTAACTACTCGGTACTTCTTCCTTCCATCAATTACCTTGTAAACATTTGTACCGATTACGATTGGGGGAACGGGATGTACGTACGATGCGTCAAATACTAACCACTTACTCAAACCATCGAGCTCGACAACCAACGTTCCATATCTTCCAGAGCATATTTCTTTCGTTCTGCCATCGACGCTACTTGATCTTCGCCTATTTTTCCAACACCAAAATACTTCGCTTCGGGATGTGCAAAATACCACCCACTAACGCTTGCCGTTGGATACATTGCCAGACTATCCGTTAACGATACACTCGTATGTTCTGTCGCATTTAACAATTTGAACAAACCGATTTTTTCGGTATGATCTGGACAAGCGGGATACCCTGGTGCAGGACGAATCCCACGATACGCTTCACGAATCAATGCCTCATTCTCCAGGTGTTCCTGCGAAGCATACCCCCAAACTTCTTTACGTACATGCGCGTGCAGGTACTCAGCAAATGCTTCCGCCAAACGATCAGCAAGCGCTTTCAATAAAATGGAATTGTAGTCATCATGATCCGCTTCAAACGCAGCAATTTTCGATTCTATTCCGATCCCAGAAGTGACGACAAATGCTCCGATATAATCTTTGATTCCTGTTGTTTTCGGTGCGATAAAATCCGCCAATGCGATGTTTGGAATCCCCGCTGCTTTTTTGGCTTGTTGGCGCATCGTGAAAATCGTATGTACCACTTCCCCATTGGCATTCAATACCTCAATATCGTCTTCTTGCGCTTGCGCTTCGAAAATTCCGACAACACCTTTGTGTTCCAGCCAGTTTTCCGAAGCAATTTGCTGCAACATCTGCTGGGCGTCTGCAAATAATTTCGTCGCTTCAACACCCACCACCTCATCGGTGAGAATGTCTGGATATTTCCCATGCAACTCCCACGTTCTGAAGAAAGGCGTCCAATCGATATATGGCACAAGCATTTCTGTAGTCACTGAAACAGGGGTGATTCCCATTTGATTCGGTTGTTGAATTTGATCGGCATTCCAGGCAATTTTATACGCGTTATCACGGGCAGCTTGAATCGGCAACATCACTTTTTGCGCACGATTTTTCGTGTGTTGTTCGCGCACTCTAACATATTCTTCTTTGATGTTTTTCACGAAGGCTTCTTTCTTGTCTCCAAGCAAACTCTCCACTACCGTAACCGATCGGGAAGCATCCAACACATGAATCGTTTGATCTTTTTTGAAATGTTCTTCAATTTTTACGGCTGTATGCACACGTGAGGTCGTCGCCCCACCAATCATCAACGGAATCGAAAGGTTCGCTCGTTCCATTTCTTTCGCGACGGTCACCATTTCATCCAAAGAAGGTGTAATCAGTCCACTCAAACCGATTACATCAACGTTTTCTTTGATCGCCGTTTCGATGATTTTCTCAAAAGGAACCATTACCCCAAGGTCGATGATTTCATAGTTGTTACAACCAAGTACAACCCCGACAATATTCTTACCAATATCGTGCACATCTCCCTTAACTGTGGCTAACAATACTTTTCCGGCCGCAGAAGGAACCCCGTCTTTTTCTTCTTCGATAAACGGTAACAAATATGCAACTGCTTTTTTCATCACGCGTGCTGACTTCACCACTTGGGGCAAGAACATTTTCCCGCTTCCGAACAAATCCCCAACGACATTCATTCCGTCCATCAATGGTCCTTCAATGACTTGAATTGGACGTTCGAACTGGTGGCGGCACTCCTCGACATCTTCATCGATAAAATCAGTAATTCCTTTCACCAACGCATGCGTTAAACGCTCTTGCACGGGAGTTTCGCGCCACGAAAGATCAATTTCGCGTTTCTTTCCTGCTTCGCCTCGCACGGATTCGGCGTATTCCAAAAGGCGTTCTGTGGCATCGTCGCGTCGGTTAAGCAATACGTCCTCGACAAATTCCAATAATTCTTTGTTGATGTCGTCATAGACCTCCAACATCGAGGGATTGACAATCCCCATATCCATACCGTGCTGAATTGCGTGGTACAAAAATGCAGCGTGCATAGCCTCCCGAACCACGTCATTTCCTCGAAACGAAAACGAGACGTTAGAGACACCTCCACTCACATGCGCACCAGGTAAATTCTCGCGAATCCATTTCGTCGCACGGAAAAAATCAAGGGCATTGTTGTTGTGCTCTTCCATTCCCGTGGCTACGGGAAATATATTGGGGTCAAAAATGATATCGTTGGGTGGGAATTTCACTATATCCACCAAAATTCGGTAGGAGCGTTCGCAAATTTCGATTCGTCGTTCGTAACTGTCTGCCTGACCATCTTCGTCAAATGCCATAACAATCACGGCAGCACCGTAACGTTTCACTTTTCGTGCTTGATTTATAAAATTCGTTTCTCCTTCCTTGAGTGAAATCGAATTCACCACTCCTTTTCCTTGAACACATTGCAATCCCGCCTCGATAATCTCCCATTTGGAGCTATCAATCATTACAGGTACGCGAGCAATATCAGGTTCGGCAGCGATGAGATTCAGGAATTTGACCATCGATTCTTTTCCGTCGATCATTCCTTCATCCATATTAATATCGATAATCTGCGCACCACCTTCTACTTGTTCGCGCGCCACGCTCAATGCCTCATCGAAAAGCCCTTCTTTAATCAATCGCAAAAACTTACGTGATCCTGTCACATTTGTTCTTTCGCCGACGTTGACAAAATTGCTTTCTGGCGTAACGATTAAGGGTTCTAGCCCACTGAGTTTTAAGGTCGCCTTATGCTTCGACATTCGTTGGTATTTTTCGCGGTGAGTATTGTGCGGCTAATTTTGCAATAGCGGCAATGTGTTCGGGAGTTGTGCCACAGCATCCTCCAATAATGTTCACCAGTTTTTCGTCTAGAAATTCTTTGATCTGAACCGCCATCAATTCGGCAGTTTCGTCGTATTCTCCAAATTCGTTTGGAAGTCCCGCATTCGGATGTGCACTCACACCGAAGGATGCATTTTTATCGAGTACTTGCAAATATGGGCGCATCATTGAAGCTCCCAGGGCACAATTGAGTCCAACGGAAAGCAAATCCATGTGCGACACCGAAATTAAAAAAGCATCCGTCGTTTGTCCCGTCAACGTACGACCACTTTGATCCGTGATTGTTCCCGAGACCATAATCGGTATTTTGGTTCCACGTTCCTCAAAGGTTTCGTCGATGGCAAACAGCGCAGCTTTGGCATTCAGCGTATCAAACACCGTTTCTACGAGAAGCAAATCGACCCCACCATCCATCAAGGCGTTGACCTGTTGTTTGTATGCCGTCACCAATTCATTGAACGAAATTGCGCGAAAACCTGGATCGTTGACATCGGGTGAAATCGACGCTGTTCGATTGGTTGGTCCCATGGAACCTGCCACAAAACGCGGTTTGTTCGGTTCTTTCTTCGTAAATGCGTCTGCGACCTCACGGGCAATTTTCGCGCTGTGATAGTTGATATCGTATACTGCACTTTCCAGACCGTAGTCGGCCTGTGCAATCGTAGTTCCTGAAAAGGTATTGGTTTCTGCAATGTCCGCTCCTGCCTCAAAATAAGCCGCGTGAATTTCTTTGATCACATCGGGACGTGTCAACGACAACAAATCGTTATTTCCTTTAAGAGAAGCATCGTGGTCTTCGAACCAGCCCTTCCGAAAGTCTTCTTCTTCAAGCTTATAGCGTTGAATCATCGTTCCCATGGCACCATCCAGCACCAAAATACGATCACTAAGAATTGATTTTATATCCTTCATAATTTTCAGGCAAAACATCCAGCACCTCAACCAGGGTC
>JBNKGN010000241.1:0-5620 GCA_050289845.1 Crocinitomicaceae bacterium
GAGCCGCGAATTACCTGCATTTCAATATTGAGTTTGTCAAATAATTTCTTGAAATACATATATTCTGCTCCCAATCCTAAAAATTGCAGATTTGTGGTTGGGAATCCGTACGATTCGTTCGCAGCACTTGAAATATAAAGGTCTTTGGTGCTCACCAGTTCTCCTTTGTAATACGCCACGACAAATTTCCCGGAACGTTCAAAATCGTTGATCGCATTTCGCAATTCACGCGCTGTAGCCATTCCGCAGTCTACATTGTTCAATTCAAGGAAGATCCCCTTAATTTTAGCATCTTTTTTAGCGCTTTTTAGACCGTGTAAAATGGTTGCTAATCCCAGTTGATTGTCAAACTGAAGCTCACTTGTATTGAAGGATGCCTCCGTTCGCTCACCAATCGAACCCTCCAGGGTCATGTGCAAAACCGTCTTTTCCTTAACATGAAATGGCGCTTCTGTAAACAAGCTTCCAATTACGAGTATCCAAATAAGGAAACCGATGATTGAAATAAGAGCCGAAGCAATGATACTTGGCCAAAATATTCTCCAAAATGAAACTTTTTTCTCAGACATATACACATAAAATAGTAAGGTAAAAGTACGCTATTTAATACAAGTATTGGCGAATTCAGGACGAGTGGTTGTCAGCGCATATAGACGTTATAGTGAGCTTATGGATGAACGGATTTTCTTTGTCTAAGAAACTCCGTAAATTGCGGTACGAACGAAATTGAATTACTATGAAATTCTTCCTTATTTGTTGTGTCTTGTTGACAACCTCATTTTCTTTTGGACAATCCTATTCCAAAGTAAAAATCTATACGGATGCCCAAGGACTCCAAGAACTGGCCGAATTAGGTTTGGCAGTTGATCATGGGGAGTACAAGTCAGGTGTGTTTTTTGTAGGAGATTTTTCGGAAAACGATATTGCGATTTTAGACCAGAACGGTTTTGCATATGATATCGTTATTGCCGATGTGAAAGCGTATTATGCCGCTCAAAATACCTTGATAGCAAAAAATGTAGTGTGCGAATCTGCAAACGAACCAACACTACCAACAACTCCTGATAATTTCTTCATGAACACAGCGTATGCGGGATTTTATAAGTACCAGGACATGTTGGAAGCTCTAGATTCCATGGTGGCGCAATATCCTAATCTTATCACGGTAAAATCACCCATTTCTACTTTTCAAACGCACGAAGGACGACCGATTTATTTTGTGAAAATCTCCGACAATCCTAATGTAGATGATGCTACTGAGCCGAACGCTTTGTATTCAGCGATTCATCATGCGCGTGAACCCATGAGTATGTCGCAGTTGATTTTTTACATGTGGTATTTGCTCGAGAATTATGCAACAGATCCTGAGGTGCAATATGTTGTTGATAACACTGAGTTGTTTTTTGTCCCTTGCTTGAATCCAGATGGATACATTCACAATGAGACCAACGACCCGAATGGCTTCGGTATGCACCGAAAAAATAAGGCACCTGTTGGAACCAATAATCCGGGGGTCGATTTGAATCGAAATTACTCGTACGGATGGAATACAACAGGAGTGAGTTCTGACCCAAACAACGATACCTATCCAGGATCTGGACCGTTTTCGGAACCGGAAACCCAGGCGATGAAATGGATGGTCGAAAATTACGGTTTCAAGACGGCGTTAAATGCGCACTCGTATGGAAAACAGTTGCTATTTCCTGTGGGAACTACGGTCGCTGAATTTGCAGATCATCACGATTATTTTCAGGACTTGTCGAACCACATGGTCAAGTACAACGGCTATTCTGCGATTAAATCATCGGGATTGTATCCTGCTTCAGGTGATTCTGACGATTATATGTACAAAGATAGTATCGGTGTTGGGGCAATTGCTAAAGACACGATTTTTGTAATGACTCCTGAGACAGGAACGGCTTTTTGGCCCGCGCAAGCACAAGTTGTGCCGACCTGTGCTGGGATGTTGTTTACCAATATGACGATGGCTCACATCACGCATCGTTATCTAACGGCAAAAGAAACTGACAACTCTATAATTGGAGCAATAAGTGGTTATTTCCACCACGAGGTGCAACGTTTGGGATTTGAATCGGGGCCGGTAAGTGTCTCTATTGAACCTCTTTTGAATATGCAATCGGTCGGCGGGGCTGTTACATATGATATAGCATGGCATGCCGTTGCTTCGGACAGTATTTCGTACACATTGGCTCCAGGAATCAATTTTGGAGATGAATTCAAATACGTGCTTGTCACGGATTACACCGATTGGCAACGAAGAGATACAATCACAAAAATTTACGACCAATGGGTAGTTACGTTAGCCGACGATGCTTCTTCAGCTGCCAATTGGACAGGGAACTGGTCCTTGACGACGGATGCAGCGTATTCGCCAACAACAAGTTTTACCGATAGTGATGGTGGGGATTATGGCGACAACGATTCAAAAACATGGGCATATACTGGGACGATCGATTTGTCGAATGCGCAAGATGCGATGGTTTCGTTTTATGCCAAATGGAGTATTGAATCAGATTATGATTATTGTCAATTTCAGGTTTCTACTGATGGAGGTACTACATGGAATGGTCAATGCGGATTGTACACTGTGGAAGGTTCTAGTACCCCGTGGAATGGAAGCGTTCAACCAAATGGAGAACCTGTTTGGGAAGGAGCGTCGGGTTGGGTTCAAGAACAAATTCATCTGTCGGATTATTTAGGGCAGGTGATTAAGGTGCGTTTCCGTTTTGAATCCGATGGTGGTGTCTCTCAAGATGGGTTTTATTTTGATGATTTTACCGTAACGATAGACTATACGAATGGCCTGGAAGAGGAAATCGCCATGCCGTTGACAGTAGCACCGAATCCAGCGAATGCGTCGTTTGTTTTAAGTGCGCCGTATGTCTTGAATGGTGACGTGTTGATTTACAGCCAAACAGGTGAATTGGCGTCAAGAGTTGTACTTCCGAAGGGACAAAAGCAGGTTACGATCGCGACAAGCAATTTACCAGAAGGAATCTATTATGTGACCCTTGAAGGAACAACTGTGCTTCCAACCAAATTGGTAATTATGAAATAACGGAGCCGTCTCAAACGTCTTTGTGATTCGCTACGAAATAAGCAATATATTCGGGCAGTTTTGTACCTAAATAATACGGAAGATTCATTAGAAGGTATTTTTTCCCATTTCGTGTTTCGTGTGCTTCAATGCTAAATAATCCGGCATACATTCGAACGGCATACGGATGATCGGTAGCTTCCATGAATTGATGCAATGATTTCAATTTTCCTTCCTTCCCAGATTTAATTTCTACAGGTATAGCCAGGTTGTCGTACTGAATTACGATGTCGACTTCCGCGGAAGATTGTTTCTTCTCTCGTACCCAGAAAAATGGTTTTACGGACTTCGTGACGTTCAATGAAATCAATTCTTGTGTGATCAAATGCGGAATAATTGCGCCGCGGTATGCACTGTTCAAGTCGTCCATCGCCAACATATCGCCCTGAATATTCAGCTCATTGTTGATCAATCCAGTGTCCAGAAATTGCAAGCGTGGAGATTTTCGAATATCCGGTTTCAATGGGACTTCAGTATCTGTTGTTGGGTAAATGAGCTGAATGATTTTTGCATCATCCAAATTGCGAAGGGCTTCTCCTACTTCACGAGATCGATAATTGGAATTCCCGAAGTTTTGAAATTTGATCCGTTCATCCACATACAAATGTGCGGTTGCCATGATGTGCTTAATGACACGGGCCTCTGAATCGTTAGAAGCGTATTTCTCTACGTCGTTTTTGTACGTTTCCCAAATCCCCTCGTATATTAAGGGCAAATCAGCGACACTGCTTGTTTCTACATAACGCTGTACAACTTCGGGCATACCGCCAATGATAGCGTATGTGTGGAATAATTCGCGCAGAATGTAATGTGCCAGTGGTTTTAAGGGAACGTGATGTAATTGCTCGAAGATGCTTCCTTTTTTTGTCGCCAGTAGAAATTCCGAGTAATTAAGTGGGTGAAGATAAAGCATTTGTACGCGCCCTACAGGAAAACTCTTTACTTTGCGCATAGCATGTTCTAGAAGTGATCCCGCTGCGATCACATGTAGTTCTGGTTCAAATTCGAAGAAATAGCGCAATGCGGCGATTGCTTCTGGCGATTCTTGAATCTCATCAATGAATAAGAGCGTTTTCCTCTTTTCTGTAAAAGGAATGTTATTGGCTATTAATAACGCTTCTGTGATGGAACGAACATCTTCGTAATCTTGGAAATAACGTATGTCCGATTGTAATTCAAGGTTTAATAGGATGCAATGCTTGTACGTTTTTGCAAATTGCTTCACAAGCGTCGTTTTACCCACTTGTCGCGCCCCTCTCAAAATGAGTGGTTTCCGATTTTTATCGGTCTTCCAACGTTCTAAATGTGTTACAATATGACGTGCAAAATTCATTGAAATCGCTTGGTAATTTTTTGTCGTTTGTAACAAAGTCAGGGTAATTTTCTCCCTTTTTTGTAACAAAGTCAGGGTAAATATACGTCATTTTTGTAACAAAGTCAGGGTAAATTCTCTACTTTTTTGTAACAAAGTCAGGGTAAAATACATGTTTGAAAACACTAAGTGTCTAATATATAGATGTTTAGTATTTTCTTTGTCTATGTGTTTTTTTGAGGCTATCCGTGCATCGTTTCTGATTTCCCGTATTTTGTCATTAAAGTGGCTTCAAAATCGAGGAATTCTTTCCAACGGGTATCTACATCAATATCCTTCCCATACTTTCGTGCGAAATTGAGAAAAGTGGTATAATGGCGCGCCTCACTTTCCATCAAACTACGGTAGAATTCGCGTAAGTCTGCATCGCCAATTTCTTCTGATAAAATTCGAAAGCGTTCACAACTTCGTGCTTCGATCATGGCAGCGAACATCATCCGATTCACAAACTGATTTTCGAAAGACCCATCGCGGTTGCGCTGTTTTAAATAGGCTGCCAAATCATTGACATAGGGATCTTTGCGTTCAAATCCAAGTTTCAATCCGCGCTCCATCATCTTGTCGTGAACCATTCCAAAGTGCTCCATTTCTTCCTGAGCAATTTCGGTCATCGCCTTAACGACATCTGGGTACATCGAAAATTTTACAATCACAGAAATGGCATTACTTGCGGCTTTTTGTTCACAATACGCATGGTCCGTGAGGATTTCCTCGATGTTCTTTTCTACAATGTTTACCCAACGCGGATCGGTGGGAAGCTTCAATCCTAACATATGTCCGATTTTAACGCAAAGTTAATGGTTGAGGATGGTTCAAACGAGCATTTATTTCAATATTTTTGAGCTATGATACAATGGAAACAACTTCTCGTTTTAGGAATTTTAAGCATCACAACAAGCGCATCTGCACAAAAGAACAATCCACCCAAATTGGTCGTAGGCATCGTCGTTGATCAAATGTGCTATGAATACCTCTACCGTTTTCAAGATAAATACGGGAAAAAGGGGATTCAATTACTGATGGAGAAGGGGACGAATTGCCGCAATACGAATTACAATTATGTTCCGACCTATACCGGACCTGGACACGCTTCGATTTATACAGGCACGACTCCGAGCAATCACGGAATT
>JBNKGN010000242.1:0-5599 GCA_050289845.1 Crocinitomicaceae bacterium
GCCAGTCACTCCGGTTCCCGCGTTGTTCGGTAATCCGCCGATTTTTGTGAAATCCGCATTATATTCATAATCTGGAAGTCCTAATGCGTGAACATCCGTATCGGCATCCCATATTAATTCTCCGGTAAACCCGAAAAAATCACTATGCACTTTCTTTATTCGGCATTTTGTCGGACTTCCCGTAAAAGTGGAGATATCAACAATATTCTGCGCGGATAACTCTCCTGCCACACCGTCACTATCAAGATGTATTCTTAATACCAAATTTCTTGGCCCATCGTGAATAGTTTGAGATTCGATTGTATTAGCCATAAAATTTCCTCACTACCGGAAGGTCATAAATAGAAGTTAAGTCTCTTTCCTTAAAATTCTTGCGAACATGCGTATTTACCGGCTTCCAATTAGTTTTTAAATTACACTTCAATCGTTGTCCTAATTTCTTTAAATGATCTTCCCGGTCTTCAGTATCAACAGGAACAATGTGTAAATCAGGATTGTTTAAAAATGTATCATTGAAAAGATTCCACATTTGCTCGAAATCCTCTCGCCTTTCCTGAGAACACCATGTCTTCCACACTTCTTCAGGGTTTCTTATTGGTGATATGAGAAACCCTTCTCGATTCACTGGATTAAAGTGAGTAGTTCTCACATACCAACCATTTTCCCGTAATAAGTCATGCAAAAAACACGTTCCTGTATGCTGTACCGATCTTACCTGTAATTGCGCCCATTTCGCCTTTGAAGTACGGGGATCATTTAATCCTACTATATTAAATTCATCGTCCAATAAGACTATTTGATCCCCATCATACCGTTTAAGCATTATTGTAAACGGCTGAACCACCACCTTCTAAGCCCCAGGCATCCGCCTCACCCGATACGCGACAATTAAATGCGTGTCCTCCGGTGAAATCCAGGGTATTCTGAGCGCCGGCGGTATCAATGGAACTTACATTGCAATTCTGGATAATTCCTGAATTTGCCGCTCCGTTGAAATCCACCCACAATGCACCGTCGATATTCGATCTGAAAGCACAGTTGTCCATCCAGACATTCGTTACATTACCTACGGAATCAAACAATCCGACCGCAGCTGCTTGAGCAGTATTCAACGCGAAATAAGAATTCGTGACGTAAAGATGGTCCAATGTACCCGCCATCGTTACAAAAGAATCATTAGCCGCGTCATTACCTACCCAACGACAATTATCGATATAAAGACCCGTGGCGCCAGTGGCAACCGTGACAAAATCCACAAAGTTCTCATTTGCGGCATCTTGTTCGAGATCAATATAAGAAAATGTCGTGTGATCTGCCGTAATGGGAATCATTGCGGTGATATCCGCGAATCCCGCTTCGAACCTTAAATTATGAAAAGTCACATTAGCCGCCGAAACGGTCATGGTTGCCGTCGCAGCGGTATCCCATGTAAACGTGGGTTTTAATGAACCTGACCCAAGTCCGACTATTGCTACACCCGCCACATCACACGCAATCGCGCCGGCGGACGATATAGACTCCGTATGCCCGGGTTTGATCATAATGACATCACCCCGAGAAGCGGTACATTTCCCAATGGCATAGTCGAGTGTTGCGAAAGGTTTCGTAAAAGTTCCGGGGTTTCCATCATTCCCACCTACAACACCTGGAGGGGGAGTAACAGAAGACCCATCAACCCAAAAGATTTGACCAGGATGGGTTAACGATAAAGGAAGTCCACGAATTACTACTCCATGAACAAATCCACCTGGATAATTAGAATAAGCCATATTTTTCTCCTATGAAAACTCGGTTTTAACCGAAAAGGGGGCTTAGCCCCCTCTCATTAAGCCGGTGCTGAACCGTAAACTGCCCGAAAGTCACCGTTTGTAAATGAATAACGTTCAGTTGCTTTGGCTTTTGCATTACCAGTGTCAAAGTCATTATCTCGCGCAAAAGCGATAGCCCGGCGAACAAACATACACATTCCAGCATTTGAAATGTTGGTACGTACAAACCAGTTGTTCGTATCGGTGAGATAATGGTTTACTTTCACACCACCCGGCAACAGACCCATTGCTTTAATCGCATTAATGTCGTTATTTGCCGTTCCTGACTGTTGGACAGATTGCATGATACGAGCCGCTTCAAACTGAAGGTTAACCGGAACAATCAAAGACTGTCCTTTCAAACCAATTTGCAGGCCGCGATTGTTTTTGGCCTGACCAATTTGAATTAAAATGTCTTCCAGGGAGGTTTCGGACAATGCCGCCCCTACTGCCAGTTCATTCGATTGGTTGCCGGACAATGTAGAGTGGTCTGTGGCACACAGTTCCTTACCGTCACCAAACGTATAAGACGAGTTAAACGCTCGATTGTATACATTGGCGCCGTTGATGTTTTTGGTGGTCATCATGGAAAACGCCAATGCGGACACGCGACCTTCGGAGACTTCCATATACTGATTGTCTTCGAGTTCTTCTTCAGTCACGATATATCCTAGACCGTAAACCACATGAATTGCGCGAGTAGTCGGGCCTTGTTGGTGAGTGTCGTATGTAATACCGCCACCTTGAGGCTTGACTTGAGCCAATCCAAATCCTGTGGACTCAACAAGTTCTTCGTATGCCTTTTTAGAGGTCTTTACGTCGAATAAATCCACCGTTTCATCGGGATGCTTGTTATATTCAAGCCCCCACCACGCTTCCACACCAGGCCATAACGCCTTCGGGTGATTACCAGTTGAAATAATTGCCATGTTAGTCTCCTTATATGCCTAATGTACCAACAGTACCTTGGTTCTGAGTATGCTGGTTAATCAGCACTTCGACTTTGGCATGTGTCAGTGTGGTGTCATTGTCGGATCGTTTCGCAGCACCTAAAATCAGAAGTTGATTCGAGGCATCCGCCGCCGGCGCATCGGAAGTTGTATCCAACTCCAATCCTGACAATCCAGTGGTAGTTGAACCGGAATGCGTTGCGATAAGCACCGCGTTCAGACCCATTGAAGCAGCTGGAATCGCGCCATCGGCCTGGATTTCGAAAATCACATCGGGATCATCGCACACTAAAGCCACCCGTTCGGTAGAAGCAGGATTGTAATGTTTGGTGAGATCGGTAGGTAATGGGGCAAAACCCACAATTACACCCGTGATTCGATTGCCATCGCCAACGGTAGCCGCTTCGATAGAAGGGAGCTGACCAATATCAAAAGACCCTACACCAGCAGCATCAACTTTTGCAGTATTAGAACCACCTGCGACCTTAATAACGGCATCACCCACAAAAAGAGCTGTGCCATACGTCGCTGCTATGTAATAAGGATTAGCCGCCCCATTATACGGTGCACCGTTACGATGTCGTACTGGTCGTAGACCGAAAGGGGAATCTACATTTGCCATGTTAAAATCTCCTAGATTAGGGCGGCACTAACTTAAAATTTTGCATGACCCTCTTTACGAGTGCCTTTGACAGTATAAGAAGTTTCAGTGTCGCCACGGTTAAACATTTCACGTTCATGCTCATCAATTTGAGCGTGTTTTGCCTTTTGGTTCTCGTCATACCATTTTTTCGGAATTTCCATTAAATACAATTTTTCATCGTTCGACCGTGAAGCCGGTATGGAAATACGAGAGCCTTCGTGTTCTTTCGGGATATCTCCGGTGGTAATATCTTGGTTTGTGGTAAAAGTATACCCGGCGTCCTGAAGTTCCTGGAACTGATCAGGTTTGGCGTAGAAATACTTTTTATTCGGGTCCAGGCCTTGCGTCGTTAATTTCTTACGAGGCATTCCGGCTGGGATACGTTCTTGTTTCTGTCTAGGTATTCCTTTAGGCATTATGTTTACTCCCATTCATACATTGCGACGTAATCTTCGCGTTTTTCAAAAATCCCATTGGCTACAAACTCATCACAAGCTTGTTTCGCCTCCGGCGGGAGATCTTCGTATGTCTTTTTGGATTTCTGGATTAAAGAAGGTCTGCCAGGTTCGACTTCGGCTGGATCAGATTTCTTCGGGTTCGTGAATTTCTTGGGAAAGGCTTTTTTAACCCGTTTTTCTATTTCAGAAAGATATCTTGAGTATTCTTTTTCGTTACTCAGATCAAAACGACCTGTTTTTGCTAATGTCTCTGCGACAATATCGGCTTCAATCGCTGCTTCATCGGTATTGTCTTTATACCATGAATTTCGTTCTATCCATGCGTCAAGTATAGGATTTGTTTGAACTTTTGCAATGTTTTCCTGATGCTCACCCAATTCTTTGTCGATTTCCTCGACTTTTTCCACGTCGCCTTGTCGAACCGCTTCCTTTTTTTCTTCTTTTAATTCTCGGATAGCTTTTTCAACGGCTTTCTTTTTTTGTGCCTCGATATCATTGACCAGTTTTTGCGCAAGGTCATGTTGTTTTTCAAGTTTTTCGGACATTTCCTCAATTTGTTTGGCGAGTTTATCGTTTCTTTCCTTAAGAACATGATTATGAGAAAGCCCTATTTCCAAGAATTCCTTGGGGGTTTTCTTATTCTCGCCATCGTAGTTTTCATTGTACCCCTGTTTTTTCGCTTCGTCTAAAATTTGATCATCTGACATTTCTTCGATATTCATTTCATTCTCCTATGGCTAAAATGTCTGTATCGGAAATTACTCGATATTCCTTGCCACCCACTTCTTTAATGAAGCCGGCGTATTTGTCAAAAATCACCTTATCACCTACTTCTGGGATGGGGTCTTTCCAATCGTCAAAACAATTCCCACCTACCGCAATCAAAGTCCCTTCGACCTGAGAGTGTTGCAATCTCTCTTTCTCTTGAGAGTCCGGCAATACAAAACCGGCTGCCACGGCACTTTTTAACGTTGGGTCTGTCTCGGTGATATCATTCGGAAGGACTACCGCCCTCCCCCATACTGGTTTGATCATAGAATGTCTCCATGTCTTCATGCTCTAAGTTTATGAGATCCATCAAAGTAATGTACCTTTCGGAATCTCGGTGAAATGACTCTTCATCCGGGAGTGACCCCTCGGTGAAGAGTAATCTATGGTTGTCCGCTAACTGTTCGGCATAATCACTTAGGTACTTTAGGATTTCCTTTGTCAGTGGATCGGTTTTCCATGTCTGGAAGTCTTCTTTGTCTAACATTTTCTCTCTTTAACTTGAGTTCTTCTAAAAGTGCCCGGTAGGCTTCAATTTCTGTTTTGTTTCCTATGTCTTCGGCCTTAGCAAGATTTAATAAAGCTTGAGTTTCCTTCACTGAGATATCGGCTTCAGCCTTAGCGACCTCAATGTTCAACATTTGATCACGATATTTCTGTTCTGCTTCAAATTTCGCGGATTCGATTTCAATCTTAGGATCAGGCGGTGGTTGAATGACTGGATTCCCTTCCTCATCTAAAGGAAAGACCGCATCGGCGCCTTCAACATTCAAAGCTTCCAAGTAACGCCTTTCTATTTCCGCCGCATTGTACCCGGAGACTGTTTGCGCTCTTTGCGATAGAGCGTCAAGACGGGTCAATCTTTGTACATCGGAGGACATATTAGGATCGGCAGACGGTCGGATATCCTTCGCATCCCCCATGTAGTCTTCCTGGAAGATCGCTTTATCGGTGTCTTCAACCTCATAGTAT
>JBNKGN010000243.1:0-5577 GCA_050289845.1 Crocinitomicaceae bacterium
GCTCCCCATCGGATTGGACAAATTAGAATGTTGCCGCAATACACTTAAATCCAATCGATTCGGCCACCAATCGCTATTGGTTGTTTTGTCTTTTTTCTCTTCCATCCCTTGCGAACTGTGCGCATGTGGATTCGAACTGCTGGCGTGTGCGCTAGAACCTGCATTGGCACTCGCTCCATGGTTTACAGGGCATTTACTCATTGTGGTTGATTGATTTTGTCCGACAACTGTCCCAGACAGCACCAAACTGGTTACGAAAATTAAAGGTTTCATCATAAGATAGTTAATTAATACGCATTCGAAGTAGAACGAAGGTACCGATGTATCACTATCTATTTTATTGAACTACCTTATTTACACATAGATTCTATTTATAACCATATCAATCCGAAATGACGCAGAAGTAAAACTACCCTGCACGATCTTTGGTTTTGCATTACGCATTCTCCCCTCTCAACTCTCTGTGGTAGCGCACAAGTTGCTCCAAAGGTCTTCGTATCACGCCACCGATTTCAATCGCATTTTGAGCGCAAACATCCCGCAATTCTTCCTGGAGGAGGTCCGCCAAAGAACCTACAAAATTCACCTCATAGCGGGAATAATTCGGGTAACATTTTACATGAAGATCAATAAACTCCTGAAAACCGTTCCGAATAAGTTGCTGTGCATACGGAAGATTTTTGTTTCGCACCAAAACTGGCATCAACGAAGCTATAAAAACATTGGCATTTGGTTGTCGGTACACACGATCGATAATGTTGGTTTTGCTCAATCCTTGCTGCTCCAATTCGCGGTGCATCGGTTCTGGCAATTTCCCGTAGAGAAAATCGGCTAACAGGCGTTTTCCAAAATAACTACCACTTGCTTCGTCCCCCAAAATATATCCCAATGAAGGCATTTTTTGCGTCACCTGTTTCCCGTCGTACAGACAAGAGTTGGATCCCGTACCAAGAATACATGCGATTTCCGGTCGGTTATTATAGCATGCGAAAGCACTCGCATTCAAATCACTATCAACGTGAATTTCAGCGTTAACAAAAAAAGATTTTAATCCTTCGTATACGATCTTATTGCGTTCTGGAGTCGCACAGCCAGCGCCATAAAAGTAGAGATCCTTCACCTGCAACCGGATGCTTTCCAAAGTTCGATGATTTCTCAATTCGGTGAGAATGTCTTGTTCAGAGTGATAAAGTGGATTGAATCCTTTCGTGGAGTGGACCGTTTCTTGCGCATCTTCGATCACCATCCAATCCGCTTTCGTGGAGCCACTTTCGACAACTATAAACATGTACTGCGTGTTTAGGGATTCGAAACGAAAATATAAAAATACTTCCGTATTCCAGGTGAAATTATTCAGAGCCACCAGTTTGACAAAATAAGTACATTGCTATTGCCGCAAAATGATCCGCCAACAATTCAATTTCTGCAATGATCACGGTCTCTTTCTCTACAACTAATTGGTGCTTTTCAGGCATTTCGAAGATCCCAAAAGTCGTTCAGTTGATTCCATCAAAAAATTCCATCAAAACGTCGTACGAATCATTCAATCAAACATCCACGTCACTCCTACCACTCCATATCCGTAGAATTTGCGGCTTTGCGCGCGTTCAAACTCTGGGCGGATGTTTTGCGTGAAGTAATTGTAAAAGTTGGGATCTTCGTTCGCTGTATGATCGTTCACGATTGCCATAATCTCCGGGCTGTTTAAATCCACTTTCGGAAGTGTGTATTCGACCCGACTCAAGTTGAGTTTGTAGTACATTGTCATTTTACGCCACTGCAAGACGGCTTTAAATTCAGCCAACCACAAGTGACGGTTCACCACTGTTTTTGACAGTACATAAATAGAGCTATTTTCATCGTCGTAATCGTCTGGAGCGAAAGTTTTGGTGTATCCTAAGCCTTCCAGCATGGTGTTGTGAACCACGTATCTGTATTTCATACTTGCTTCAACGTGCCACCCGAAATTGAATTGATTCTTTCTTCTCGATACCACCGCGATATGTCCCGATTGGTGCAGAAAATCCAAAGAAGAAACCGTCAAGCCCGTTGTGAGTGCTGTCAAATACCCTCCATATTGTACGTTCATATTCGCGCTAAGGTTGAATCCTGCGTAAGCTCTTGGAAGATCACCGAAAGCATTCTGCATCCCCAGGTTGGAAGTTCTTCGCCGCTTGGAGGTCTGCGGTTTGTTGAGTGCGAAGAGGCTCGAGTATTTGTTCGTACTGGAATACAACATCACATCTACCTCCTGACAGAGTTGCATCAGCACACGTCCTCCATTACCTACTTGTTTTTCCCAACCGTACACTTTTTGCGATTCGGTAACTGCGTCTTTGTGCAATTGTGCTTGTAAAAACTGTCCTGTCATCAAGCCTATCATACCAATCTGAAAGGTGCCGTTTTGACGAATTAATCCTTTGGGCCACAAGCGAAACTTACGACGTTCGAGATAAACATACGAACCAAATGGACGATCGTTTTGGTGCAGTGTATCTGCCAGTATCGTGTTGTTCAGGTATCGAATGTAAGGAGTGTAGCCATCGCCACCGAGCGAAATATTCTGATAACTCAGCATCTCGTATTTAGGGTTCTTGAGTTTATGAGCTCGATACGCTGCATTTTTCGATTCACCGAAAATCCCTGATCCAATCCAGCCCAAATCCAACCAACGCGCCTTGAATTTGTCGGTAGAAAACTCGAAACGAAAGTTCCCTGTCATTTCCTGATCTTGATTGTGCAATAATGGAGTCGCTAAAAAGTCGTTCCCGTGATTCAGGTTAAACGCCTTTAATTTTTGCGCCGCTGCGCTATGTGTCCGATACATCGAAAATTGCTGTTCTTCTACATCGTGCACTCTTTCGGCAATGGCTTCAAGTTGTTGAGCGATATCATAGGCGGAAATATGCAATGATGCTCCCCCACTCGTCTCAAATGTGTTATAGTATTGCTTAAAAGTGATGTACATGCGTTGCAAATTGCTGTAATCGCGCACGTATGAAAGGTATTCACGATAATTCAGTGCCTCTCCGAAGCCTACCCCTAGATTGCACTTAAGAATTAAATGGTTCATTCCAACAATGTACAGGCTGTCAATTTTAAAGCGCAAATTATGTCGTATGTCTTGTTTGTTCACCGAGTCGAGTTCCAATTTCGCTTCGACCATTTTGATCTCATCGAATCCAGCACTAAAAAATCCGTAATCATTGCAGGATATACGATCGTTCATCTTTGTGAGGAACGCATCCAAGCGCTGAATCACTTTAATTCTTGAGCCTCGTTCCTGTGACCATTTCTGTATCGAATCGTAATAGGGATCGTTGGTGTTACAAACTGCTTTAAAAAAGTCCCAGTCGGACAAAGCATAAAACGTCTCCGAATTGAAGGGTGGATTGGGATCGTCGTTAAGGCCTGCTCCCTTTGCCGTATTTTGAATTCCGACCAGTGCGGTGAGAACAAAAAAGAATTTCAGTAAATAACTGCTTACCAAGCGCTTGAAGGCAACTACTTTTGTGAACATAAGTGAATAGTTTTGGTTTGGAGTCAAAGCTACACGACTTTTTTGAGAAATGCCAACAGGAAAAACCCTTTTTTTCGGAAGCCCCTTTTTGGGTGATGCTATTACGTGTTACAAAGAAGAATATGATCGTGGAATAGCTCTGAAAGTAAGTTTGTTGTGAAAACGGCTCAAAGTAAGGCAGAAGAATTTCAGGTCACTTTGCTTTCATTTACTGACCGAATAACAGTCGAAAAGATGCGATTTGAACCACTTCACTTATTAACTGAAATACGGTAACATTGAAAAATGAGGTGGCTTAGAACGGTTTAAATGGAGTCGTTTTTTGTTTTAATACGGCGTTGTGCAACGGTTACCGATGTTCGATACCTTATTCTTCAACCTTAATCTTCTCATAGATAACATAGTCATTAATGTTATCCCAATTTTCTGCGTAATCCGATAATTTTGTCTTTTTCATTATAAATGTGTCATTTGAAACCCACCTAAAGCCAAGTGGAACCCATTTTTGCTGATCTATTTCGATGAGCTTTTGCCATTTGTGGTCATTTGACATTTTCCAGATTTGATATCCGTTTGGTGTTCCTTCCAAGCCCCAATCGACAGATTTGCTTATTAGTAGTTTGCTATCTGGAGAAAAGACTGGTTTAGTCCAAATTGTATCAGTATGCCCCGTTGTTTTATCAACTAGATAATACTCATACCATTCCCAATAATGACCTTCTACCACATAAAATCCATTCTTTTCATTTAGACCATGAAATTCAAATTCAACCCCACCAGGTTCATCTTGGTTGTGATCTTGAAATGTTTTTGATCCATTATGCAATGTAAGTGTAAACGACGAATCCGTTTTCGTGATTGGTAATTGAGAAAAATGTGAATCATGAAATGCTTTTTTATACTGTTCTTCAAGACTGGGTTCTTCTTCCTCAAGGTCTTCAAATCTTTCACTTTCTAAAACAATGCCCCCCCCTTTTTCAACGGTAGGTGGAGACACCTCTGTGTTTTCAGAACAGGAGCAGAAAACGTATATGGGTAATATGAGGGTGGTGATTTTCATTCTGACTAACGTTTTTATAAATATTTAAATGTCATGTAGTTACAATTTACTATTTTCTCTCGAAAATCAACTTCATTAACGTTCGCTTTGGAAGTCAGTTTCACTACGTGGCTGTTACGCGGTCTCTCGGGGACGGGGGAATTGTTACTAACGTTTCTCTAGCAGGCACAGCCGCCTAACAAATAAGGACATTTGGTAGTGAAGTATATGCCGTGTTATCTGTCGCATTAATTTCGAGGAACGACAGTTGGAGGAGTTGGAGGAGTTTCCATTAACTTTCTTCTTCTTTCTGTTTCAAGAGTCAATTCTTCTTTTGATCTAAAAACAATATGACCTGTATTCAATGTGGAATCGGAATTAAAATAAAAGTGTAATTCATACTCTCGCTCTCGTGTCATATAATTGTGGTACGTAAAGCGAATATATGTTACTTTTTCTCTATTAACTTGACGTTTCGTTTCTAAGTAGCAATTCTCGGCTATTGTTTTTAACCATGGGGCAGTGATATTTTTTAGTGAATCTAATTGTTGTTTAGATACTGAGTCCAAAACATTATAATTGTCAAACACAAGTGAGTCGTTAAGCTCCATGTCAATTACAAGCTTTCTGAGCTGATTATACCTAATTTCATTCGTGCTATCAATAGCATAAAAGAATAAGTTACTATGGTAATTGCTAAGATACTCAGGACAATATCTTAAAAGTTGATGGTAGAAATATTTATCAAATATTAAGCTGCTTGTGCCGTCATACTTCAACGTATAATTCTCCAATTCGTCGCCCCAATTGTCAATGTGTTTGTTTTTAGAGCTTCTAACAAGCCAGTTATAGTCAATCTCTGCTGATGTTTCGGGGTTTTGCTTGATTTGATACATGGAATCACAAATCGTTCCAATGATTGGTTTAAACCCTTCCAATTGTGCGTTTGAACTAAGGCTTAAGAACAACAAAAGTGATAAAACTGTAATCTTCATATTGACACATAACGTTTCTCTAG
>JBNKGN010000244.1:0-5533 GCA_050289845.1 Crocinitomicaceae bacterium
GGCAATTTTGCTTTCAGCATCATTGAGCTGAACACCTACTGTTTTCTCGGCATTTACTAAGAGCTTCTTGTGGGACGATTCTGTCAACAGTTGACACAATTATGAAAAGAAAGCATAAGTTAAATCGTAATTTTGATGGCGAACTTGAAAATAAGAACAATGAAAGTAGCAGTTGTTGGTGCAACAGGTATGGTTGGAGCAGTAATGATGGAGGTTCTGCGTGAACGTTCTCTGCCAATTAGTGAATTTATCCCTGTCGCTTCCGAGCGTTCGGTCGGGAAATCCATCGATTTTAACGGAAAATCCTATGAAATCGTAAGTTTGGAAGCCGCCGTTGGTAAACAACCAGATATTGCTATTTTTTCTGCTGGAGGAGGCACTTCTCTAGAATGGGCACCCAAATTTGCAGCCGTTGGAACCGTTGTTATCGACAATTCTTCCGCGTGGCGCATGGATCCTGACAAAAAATTGATTGTTCCTGAGATCAATGGAGACCTATTGACGGATGCCGATAAAATCATCGCAAACCCTAATTGTTCAACCATTCAATTGGTCCTCGCATTGAAACCTTTGCACGAAGCATTCCGAGTGAAGCGTGTCGTTGTTTCGACGTATCAATCGATCACAGGTACAGGTGTTAAAGCAACCACACAAATGGAAAATGAGCGCAACGGAATCACGGGCGAAATGGCGTATCCGTATACCATTGATCGCAATTGCTTGCCGCATTGTGACGATTTCACTGACAACGGCTACACCAAGGAAGAAATGAAGTTGACCAACGAAACCAAAAAAATTCTCGATCCAGCCATCAATGTTACCGCAACGGCAGTCCGCGTTCCTGTAATGGGAGGGCATTCTGAAGCGGTGAACATCGAATTTGAAAACGATTTTGATTTGGCTGAAGTTCGCCGTCTTTTACACGAACAACCAGGGATAACCTTGAAGGACGACCCAACGACGAACACCTATCCAATGCCCTTGTACGCATCTGGAAAAGACGCTGTTTTTGTAGGAAGAATTCGCCGTGACGAGTCACAACCGAACACATTAAACATGTGGGTGGTTGCGGATAATTTACGGAAAGGAGCTGCTACAAATGCTGTTCAAATTGCCGAATTAATCATCGCGAAAAATCTTATTTCGGTCAACGCTTAATACGCACCACCTATCGCACGATCGTTCGAAACTTCAGAAGATTCAAACTGAGGCAAGCGCGTTGGAGCACTGGTCAATCCCGTTGTATCCGTTAAAGCTTTCATGAAGGCAATCACATCTTTTTGCTCACGTGAGGTTAATTCCAAGGCATCCTCTGGTAATGTTTGATGGGGAACGTCTAGACCCAATCCTATACCACCGCCTTTGTTATAAAAGGTAAGGACATCTTCGAGAGTTTCGAAACTTCCATTGTGCATATAGGGCCCCGTCAACTCGATGTTTCGCAGTGTAGGCGTTTTAAACGAATATTTGTAAAACGGTACCTGTTCTTTCAATATTCGATTCATATAACGTCCTGGATCTTCATCCAAAATGTACGGTTTTTCAAAGGCCACAGGAACGCCCAAAACTTCGGATTCCGACTCCAAATAATTCGGTGGAACCAGTCCAGCAAAAGTCGGTGCAAAATGGCACGTAGCACACGCTGCTTTCCAGTGAACAAATTGTACCCACGAATAATGCTTTTGTCAATTTCGGCTCGTTCGCCGCGCATGTATTGATCGAAAGGACTGTTGAAGCTTTGAAGAGATGCCACATATCTTGTCACCGCATGCGTTACACTGTTTTTAGTAATTCCTTCTTCTCCGTACGCCGCTTCGAACAGTGCCAAATACTCGGAAGATTGTTTCAATTTTGACACAATTTCTTTGTAATCTGCCGCAAACTCCTCCGGATTGAACACTACGTGGTCCATTTGTGCTGTCAATGCATCTACACGAAGGTCATGGAAAAAACGCTCGGCAAAAACGCTATTGAGGATGGTCGGTGCATTGCGATTTCCACTTTCATTTGCCATGGTGATAGACGTTGCATTCCCGTCAGTAAATGCTTTGTCGGGCTGATGACAGGAAGCACATGCCCGTGCATTGTTGGATGAAAGAACGGGATCGAAAAAGAGCAATTTCCCCAACGCAACTCGATTTGGATCACGCGCATCCGAGCCATATTGCGCATAGTAATCGGCCGTAAGAAAATCCGTAGCAAACATACTTCGACTCGAGTAATTTACGGGGCTTTGCGTATGCATGCGTTGATCAGGAAATTCAATCTGAAGTGCTTTTTGAAAGGTTAGAATTTCGCGCCACAAGGGGTCTGCATACTTTTTATGGAAAGACACTCGATCCAACGTTTCGAAGGTTGATCCTCGAACGAAAGCTGTTGCATCGTTAAATAATTGATCGAACACACCGAAATTAAAATCGGGAACAAAAGATCGGTAAGTATCAAGCACGTGCTGCATTCCCTCGAGCGAAATTGCCACCTCTTCTAGTGCAAATTCGGTGTTTCCGGGGGTATCAAAACCTGTAACTCCCATTGTATTCAGACGAATAAAACCAAATCGAATGGACTCAAAAATAACAGGATCTGTCAACTCGATTTGAATACGCGACGTGGAGATCGAACGAAGGTTTTTTTGCAGCGTTTCCACCTGATTTAAAAGAGCTTCGTAATCCATTTGGTCTTCGTACATCAATTCATCGATGCGTTGGAAGCCTGTCGGTTCAATCACCACCACGTCTGGCACTTTTTTCATCAGCTTTGGCAATGGTGCACCGTTGATGTAAGTGTTGTACAGTTCTGGATCTAAGTAAGCAATTACAAATTCAATCCGTTTAAAATCTGCCCGCGCTTTTCGATAGGACGTTCGCAACGAAGCGATTTCTGCATGCGATGTACACAACACCTTAAGTTCTGTCAGGTGCTTGTCTAGTGCAGTCTTCTGATCAACAAACCAGTTTTGCACTTGAATTTCGGCTTCGATTTTGTCCTTGTGGACCACCGTAAAACTAAAGTTAGGAAGCAAAACGAGCAGAAAACTAATGCTTAAAAAAAGGAGTTGTTTCATTGGAGTAAATTGAAAAATCCCCTGGCGCAGAACGGTACCAAGGGATTTTGTTTGGGTGAATAGTGGAGATTACTGAATAATCAGTTTTTTTGTTTCTCCGGCTTCGTTTTTCAGGTAGTAGGTTCCTGCATTTAAGTCAATAATGTCCATGTGATCCTGGTTTCTAGAAACACGTACCAGTTTTCCGTATGTATCGTACAAAGCCACATCCATCACTTCGCTGAAATAAACGACACGCGAGGTAGGGTTTGGATACACGCTAAATGAACTTTGATTTGCAGTAACTTCGTCCAAACCAACATCGTTTAATTTATCCCAACCCGTCAAAGCAATCGTGATTGAGTTGTTGTAAGGGAATGGATTGCTTGTGCTTGGGTGTTGTGAGTTGAAGAAAAGTGTTTTTCCATCAGGTGTTGCACGAACGCCAGTAACTTCTGCACCAACAGGGACCTGTGCAATTCGCACCAAATCATTCAACGTTGGATTGGAAATTCCCATATCCAGGATGTACAATTCGCACGATTTATTCGCGATTCCAGCAGGCATTCTTCCGTGTGAGGTTCCATTAAGATCCTCACAGATTACCATGTAAGTCGATTGATTCACGGTCATGAAAGTCAAACCATCAGGGTTGGAAAGTTGTACCGATGGATACGAAGAGATACTCACGTTAGGTGTATTATGGAATTCAGGTCCTGCCGCAAGAGCCACTGACATCTCCTCCGTTTGCACGTCAAATTTCAAGATACGTCCGTAGTAATCCACATAATCCGTAGCGAAAGGCTGGGTGTTTTGTGCTGCTGCTCTTACATTGTGTGTTTCAGCGACTACACCTCCTCTGTAGTTCTCGTCTCTCCATGCAGACGCTGGATTGTCGCGACCTGTTTCTGTGATGTAAACATTGCCATCTGCAGGGTTGTATGCTACCCATTCCAAACGGTTAAACATTGTAGCACCAGCGTTGATAGCGCTTTCGGTGAAATCAAGCATTTTGTCCAAAGAACCGTTACCAATTTCTACCCATTTCTCGCCATCAAAGCCATTCACATTGTAGACAGAAATAGAACCGTTGTTAGATCCTGCTGGCTCGTTGGTTGAAAGCAACTGTGGTTTTCCTGTTGGACTGTCTGCCGCATCGATGAATACCAATCCTTCTGGACTTGCATCCACACCGTTTTTGTTGTAGTAATTCACATAAACCGCGTTGGCTGGATCCGTGATATCGTAAACCATCACCCCTGCAGCTCTTTCCAAACCGATGTATGCGAATGTACGACCACCCACTTTACCAATCACAACGGACTCTGGCTCTGAACCTTTGTCGTCATCGCGATTGTCTGGATAGTTTCCTTGAAAACGCTCTGCCAAAATCTGACCGATTTCATTTCCGCTATCGAAAACGAGGTTTCCGTTCAAATCCCAAATAGCGAATGAGCGTGCACCGTACGAGTACAAAACATCGTAATCGCCGTCGTTATCGATATCTCCTTGAGATGTTGTGATTTTCAATCGTCCCAATTGATCGTCTTGCTGAATCGTAGCAGCGTTCGGGAATACCGTTGGGTCTAATGTTACATCGGCAACGCGTGCTTCTTCACTGTATCCTGAGTAATCTCTGGAATCTCCTTCGTTTGCTGTAACCAAGTACGTTGTTCCGTTGATTTCTGTAATTGCCAATGCATCTGGTTGATACATTCCGTATACGTTTGGCCAAGCCTGGAAATTTCCGATGGCATTGTCATCGTCCGACGCATCAATGTAGTTTCCTGTTGCACCGTAGTCTTTGTAACCCAATGCAATGATAGATTCCACGGTAGCTGTAGCGATGTCCACAACCGCGATTGCATTGTTTTCTTGTAAAGTAACATACGCCTTAGAATTGTTGGCATCAATGGCAATATATTCTGGCTCCAAATCTTGCGCTACGTTCGTCGTTCCATTTCCGAAAACACGTACATCTGGAATCATTGCTTGGGTATACGCTCCGAATCCTGCTGTTTGAACGGTTGCACTACCAACACCATTGGAAAGATCAATGACTGAAACACTTCCTTCAGGATCCACGGTGTAGTCGTCGCTTGGCTCACCTTCATTGGCCACCAACAAGTAGTTTCCGTTCGGGCTGAATTTTACCATGTCAGGCAAAGCACCTACGGTAATTGTATTCAAGACGGTTAAATTCACATCCATGAAAATTACTTTTCCTGGGTTTTGCGTGATCACATCTGGAACAGCAATCGCTAAGATTCCGTTGTGAACCGCCACCGAAGTAGGTGCACCGTAAGTGCTCAAATCGATAAAATCAACGCTGTCAAGGGTGTTAGCATTGGTAAATTCTAACACAAGAACGCCTCCCTGACTGCTATTCGTTGCGTAAACTCTTTGATTGACTGCATCGAATGCAGAAATTTCAGAGTACGCATTTTCATACGATATTTGATGTGAAAGACGCATTTGTTGATCATCCTC
>JBNKGN010000245.1:0-5505 GCA_050289845.1 Crocinitomicaceae bacterium
AATGAAAGACAACTTCCAATGGTATGTCCAAATGTTTTGCCGCAGCAAAGGACCACAGTATAGATGTTATTTCGTCACCGTCCGAAGGCCAATCCGAAGACATTTTATCCGTTCCAATCAATTCGCGTAGTGCAGGTTCGGTTACGGCGATATGTCCTGCTTCATGCAACAAGTCTCCTTCTGAAAGCATTCGCGAAGGATCGCAAAGAATGGTTGTTTTTTCGATGACGAGCCCCGGTAAGAAACACGAATCATCCAATTCTTTATTTTGTACCGAAATGCCAATCGAGGCGAGAAAGGTTCTTATTTTTTGTTCGTAAGGATACTTTTCAGGAATAGAATCTTTCCTATAAATGCGGTTCTCGATGACCAGTATATCCAATGCGGTTTCCTGGAACAATGCAAATGCTTCCTCAGGTGTTTCAACTATTGGCATGCCTTTGCGATTCAGGCTGGTATTCAACAATACTCCGATGCCTGTTTTGTCTTCAAAACGTTGAAGTAAGGCGGCAAAACGCTGGTTCCATTCAGGTGTCACTGTTTGAACGCGTGCAGAGCCATCTTCGTGGGTGACATTTTGCAATTGCGTTCGATACGCTGCTTTGGTTTGATCGACCAGAATCATATAGGGACTTGTAAATCCGTTGTCAAAATAGGTAGCAACATTTTCGAGTAATACCGCTGGGGCAAAAGGACGAAAATCTTCGCGGAATTTGATCGTTCCATTGATGCGGTCTTTCATTCCTTCAATACCTGGATGCGCTAAAATACTGCGATGTCCCAAAGCCCGAGGGCCAAATTCGGCACCTGCTTGAAACCATCCGATTGTTTTCCCTTCGGCAAGCTTTTCTGCGCAAAAATCGATCAATGCAATGTCCTCTTCAAATACTTGAGAACTTCCATTTTGCTTCATTTTTACTGCGTTTTCGTACGATTTCCCAAAACACGTGGAACTATTATGTGGAACACGCGGCATTTTGAGATGTTCCAGCCAACCGTAAAAGGCGCACCCCAAAGCCAGTCCATTGTCTCCAGCTGCAGGTTCTAAATGTAAGGAATGGATCTTTTCGGATTGCAGTAATTTGCTATTCGCTACAGCATTTAAGGCGACGCCTCCCGAATAACATACCTGTTCAGAAGGAAAGGCATTCAATCGCAGGTCGAACAATGTATTAACCGCCCATTCAATTTGATCTTGCGCCCATTTTGCGATACTTGTATAATGCGCCCAATTCTGTTTTACCGCAGCATAGGATGTCGCTTTTTGTGTGAGAAGCGCATCCCAATCGTCCCGTAAATACATGCGATCGTTGCGAACTTCAAAGGCTTTGTGCGTATAAGAATGTGAACCGAAAGGTGCCAACCCCATTAATTTTCCGACATCATCGAGGTTCCCAAAAACGTAATTGCTTACAGCGGCATAAAATCCACCAATGGAGTGAAGTGTTGTCGGAAGTCCTTTGCCATTCGGACCGCTCATTGCACTAAAATCTTTAAATAGCGCGGTTAGTGTTTGTCCATTAAAATGATAAAAACTGTCTTTTTCACATTGCATAAACGGCGTGTTCCGCTGTTCTGCGTTCAGAAGCGATGCTACTTCAGGACGTAAGGAAAGCACCTGATCTAGCGGACTACCACTGCCATCAATAACCATCACATTACACGTTTCGAAAGGGGATGTTCCGACAGCGCTGTATGCGTGCGCCAAATGATGAGGAATATCGATCACTGGAGGTCCACTCTCTCCGCCAAACAGTCGTTTTCCATGGAAATATGAAGGGTCAGGAAGGTCGAAATTGGCACATTGAACTACCAGAGCAACATCTTCCAAAGTGATTCCTTCTGCGTCCAGACAATAGTTTACTGCCAGTGTATCATTGCCACCGTCGTGTTTGAGTCGGGTCAATCGCTCTTTTTCAATACCTACGCAGACTGCTCCGTCTTTGAGAAGAACAGCGGATCCATTGTGCGACAATCCGGTTCCAAGGATATAAAGAGGTGAAGTCATAGCGTCTAGTGTTGGGATTTAAATATACTATTTCGGCTGAAAATAGCACGATGATTTGACACTAGCGGTTCTAGAAATGTGGCGAAGAAAACAGATTGAACGGATAAACTATTGAAATAGAATTGATTCGAACTCTACTTTTTTGTACTTGGAAAGTTTCGCAATAATCCCGTGGGCTAAATTGATTTGCAATTCGGACTTCGAATAATTCTTAATATGGGATTTGTTGATGATCCAGGATTTGTGCACTCGAATAAAATCTGGGGATTCGGCAAAAATACGTTCGAAATGCTTTAGGTTTTTGCTCGCTGTGTATTTCTTTTCGGCGGTAAAAATGGTGCTGTAAGATTCCTGTGCTTCAATCGCAATGATGGATCGAACGGGAATTATTTGCTGATAACCGCGATCCATCACGGCAATATTTTTCATCTCGTTGGTCTCCAGTGTTTCCGTAAGCAATTGCATTTTTTTTGCGTGCTCCTCTAAATTGAGTCGTTCTTCCACCTTCGATACAGCCACTTTCAATCGATCAATATCAACGGGTTTGAGCAGGTAATCTACCGCGGCAATTTCAAACGCGCGGATGGCATATTTGTCGTACGCCGTGACAAATATGATCTGAAAATCGATATTCTCGAAAAATTGGATGATTTCATACCCCGCAAAATTGGGCATTTCGATGTCCAAAAATACGACGGACGGACGGTGACGTTCGATCGCTTCAACAGCACTTGTTACGTTCGGACATTTTGCCACCAGTTCAATTTGAGGACAAAACCGTAGCAAGAGATTTTCCAGAACGTCGCGCGCACTTTCTTCATCATCGACCAATATAGCTTTCAGTTTGCTCACGGTGTAAATCTATTGAAAATTGAATAAGGAATAATGTACTGAAAATTACGAATTGAAAATGGAAACCCTTTTCACCTCCAAAAATCATCAGAAGTTTCGATATACCACAATGCAGTATTCCCTATTCAAGATTTCTGAGAGTTTTTATTAAAAGTTAACGCTTCGAACTTCTTCTTTAACAACGCCATCACGTCCATTACGTCCGCTCATGTTTGTGTTGTGACCTTGACCACCGCTACCACCGTAGTTTTCGCAATTGAGGTTGAATTCTTTGACACTTGGGTCTTTGATGACTGTGACATTTCCGCCATCACCTCCGTTGTATCCTTGACCGTTGTCCGAACCACCATTACCGCCTTTGGCATAGAAGTTCAATGTTTGTGAGGTCTTCATTTTAAATTCCGAAACGACATCGCTTCCGTTTGCGTTTATAATGCGAATCATCAATAGATCGCTTCCGTTCGATGCGTGTTTCACTTGCTTTACCTCGATACGGAAATCATTTGCGCTAACACCAGCACTTCTAGACCAGTTCATTCCGTTGTAGTTAAACGAAATATCTTCGTTGTAGGGAAGGATAACGTCTGCCGAAGCAGTAATTCCTGGGTGGTATTTGGAGGTTGCCGTAACAGTAATTTTATCATTCTTCACGAAACCGGATTCCAACTTTCCTCCATAATTTTCAGCAGAGTAGGTGATGTTGTAATCAGAAATATATCCTTCCGTAAATCCTGCGGTAGATATTTTTTCACCGTTCTTCAAGGTCGCTAGAACATCGAAATCGAACCCTCTAAAATGCCCAAATTTCTCAGGTGTTTTTACGTTGATGATTTCAATTTTAACGACTTCTTTGCCTTCAATACTGTATTTAGCTAATCGCGCTGCTGCTGCTTTCTCATTAGCTACTGCATCTGCTGCTGCTGACGCTGCTTTTTCCTCTTCTTTGAAAGCTTCTGCCACTTCGTTGTATGCGGCAATTTCTTTTGCTACACCTCCAACTCCTTTCGGTTTCTTTCCCCAAAACATTTCTGGTTCAACCGATTTGGTCGTGTAATTCTCAGAGTACTTAACAATCGTCGATTCGGTTAAATACAAGTACTCACTTCCTTTATAATAACAACTCACAAAAGACGACGAACTTCCTGAGTTCGCTTTGTAGGTATCACTATCGATTTGAATCGAGGTCACATTCCCTTCGGCATCTTTGATGAATTTAATGTCTGATTTTCCGCTTGCCATTGGTTCCCACATACCTGAATTTTCATTTCGGGAAGGGTAACTATCATCGCTCCATGTTGCAGCGATTGCACTAAGCGATTGTACATCTGAGTCTTTCTGTCCGAAACTCATCAAAGTCGTGAGTAGAAGGATACTGAGCGTAAATATGTTTTTCATGTTGTTTATTTTCCAGCGATATTAAGGCATAGAAATTTCCATTTTCGAAATAGTTCATCATTGGACCATTCTGTTCATAAATGGTCAACAAATGAACACTCGGATCCCAAGCGTTTTTACTTCTTTAGACAGATAGTAGCAGGGGAATGTACACTGCTATTAATGATTAGTAAGGATGTTTGATGGGAATTGTGAGAATTACTTGGGTTCCAGAAGCTTCTCCGTTTTGCATCAGATCGAGATATGTGAACCCTAAGGATCCCTGAAAATGTACCTCGAGAATTTCAAAACGCTTTTTGATCGCATTAATTGCAAAAGATTCGTGGTTACTTCGTTGGCGGGCTTTTATTTCGCGTGATTTCTGTCTGCCAACACCATTATCTGTAATTGTACACGTCAAAACATCGGTCATTTCGAAAGTGATATCAAGCTTCTTTTTGCCTTCGCGATGCAGCAAACCGTGCAAAAGAGCATTCTCGATAAAGGGCTGAATTAACATAGGAGGAATGAGAATATCTTCAATTCCGCGGGTGTCAATGGTGTAGGTCAAGTCTTCCTTAAAGCGCAATTTTTCCAGCGACAAATACAATTCAATCAACTTAATTTCTTGTTCAATTTCGATAAAATCTTTGTCTGAATACGTTAAGGTGCGCCGCACGAGATTGGAAAAGGTGGTAATGAAGGTGTAAGAGTTGTCAATATCGCCTTTTAACACCAAATCCTGGATGGAATTAAGCGAATTGAAGATAAAATGAGGGTTCATTTGGGATTGAATGGCGGTCAATCGAGAAGCATTCAATTCGTTTATCTGCTGGGCTTTTCGTTGCTGTATTCGAAGCGAACGAAGATAAAATAGGGTCATAATCCCAATCACACCAACAATCCACAGAACGAAAAACCACCAACGTTGATAAAAGGGCGCGGCAATTCTAAAAGAATACGTGATGGGTTGACTAAAAACGCCATTGTTTTCGGCTTTTACGATAAAACGATAGTTCCCTGGAGCGAGGGCATTGTAGGTGATAATATGATCGGAATATTTTGCTACAGACCAACTGCCGTTCGTTCCCTCCAATTTATAATGATAACGGATGTTTTCCCTATTTTTTAATGTGGGTGAGAGCAGATCGAAGACAAATTTGCGCTGATCGGAACCGAAATGATTGTTGTGGTTGTTTTTCGCTGTTAGAATCCCGTTGACTTGAATACTTCGAAGGAACAGTTTTGGCGCTAGTACAGAGGTTTGAATT
>JBNKGN010000246.1:0-5482 GCA_050289845.1 Crocinitomicaceae bacterium
GGGTTACAACGTGAAAGCGTTTTGTTTCCAGGATTCACCAAGACGTGCACACTCGATTGCCGCGCAAGGAGGAATCAACGCAGCAAAAAATTACCAAAATGATGGTGATTCCACTTACCGCTTGTTTTACGACACGGTAAAAGGAGGGGATTATCGTTCAAGAGAGGCAAACGTCTACCGTTTGGCCGAGGTTTCTGCAAATATCATCGATCAATGTGTCGCACAAGGTGTTCCATTCGCGCGCGATTACGGCGGATTGTTGGACAACCGTTCGTTTGGTGGTGTATTGGTTTCTCGTACGTTTTATGCAAAAGGACAAACGGGACAGCAATTATTGTTAGGGGCATACTCTGCAATGAACCGTCAAATCGGAAAAGGAAAAATTAAAATGTACAACCGCCACGAAATGCTTGAATTGGTAAAAGTGGACGGTAAAGCCCGCGGAATTATTGCCCGCAACCTCATCACTGGAGAATTGGAACGTCACTCTGCACACGCAGTGGTAATCGCTTCTGGAGGATACGGAAATGTGTTTTTCCTTTCGACCAATGCGATGGGATCCAACGTAACAGCTGCATGGCGCGTCCACAAAAAAGGAGCGTACTTCGCAAACCCATGTTACACGCAGATTCACCCGACTTGTATTCCACGTTCTGGAGATTACCAATCGAAATTGACATTGATGTCAGAGTCCTTACGTAATGACGGACGAATTTGGGTTCCAAAAAACATGGAGGATGTGATGGCCATTCGAGAGGGACGTAAAAAACCAACCGATTTGTCCGAAGACGAACGCGATTATTACCTAGAACGTCGTTATCCTGCTTTTGGAAACTTAGTGCCGCGTGATGTGGCATCGAGAGCAGCGAAAGAGCGTTGTGATGCTGGATATGGTGTTAACGATACTGGTGAAGCGGTCTATTTGGATTTCTCTTCCGCAATTATGCGCTATGGGAATGAAAAAGCAACGGTCGACGGTGAAGAAAATGCAAGTGAAAGCCGTATCCGAGAACTGGGTGAAAAGGTCATTGAAAACAAATACGGAAACCTTTTCCAAATGTATGAGAAGATCGTAGATCAAAACCCATACAAAACGCCCATGATGATTTATCCTGCTGTTCACTATACAATGGGAGGTGTTTGGGTCGATTACAACTTGATGACTACGATTCCTGGATGTTATGCCGCTGGAGAAGCCAACTTCTCTGACCACGGTGCGAACAGATTGGGTGCCTCGGCGTTGATGCAAGGACTTGCGGATGGTTATTTCGTGCTTCCATACACAATTGGAGAGTATCTTTCTGGAGATATCCGAACTGGAGAAATTCCAACCAACTTGCCTGAGTTTGAAGAAGCAGAAAAAGACGTAAGAACACGCTTGGAAAGCTTTATCAATAATAAAGGGACAAAATCCGTTGACTACTTCCACAAACGCTTAGGAAAAGTGATGTGGGACAAAGTAGGAATGGCTCGTAACGAAAAAGGATTGAAAGAAGCGATTGGTGAAATTCGTGAAATTCGTGAAGAATTCTACAAAGACGTATTTGTTCCAGGAACAATGAACGAGTTGAACCCGGAATTGGAAAAAGCGACACGCGTTGCAGATTTCCTTGAACTGGGCGAATTGTTCGCTTACGACGCATTGCATCGTACGGAGTCTTGTGGAGGTCACTTCCGCGAAGAATCTGCCGAGTTGGATGGTCCACAAAAAGGAGAAGCAAAACGCGATGATGAAAACTTCGCTTATGTTGCTGCCTGGGAATGGACGGGAGATCCTGGAAAAGCCAACCTACACAAAGAAGAATTGACGTTTAACGATATCGAGTTGAAACAACGCTCGTATAAATAAGAACACCATGAAATTAACACTTAAAATTTGGCGACAAAAAAACAGTAATGACAAGGGTGGTTTGCAAACTTATTCCTTGGACAACGTTTCTGAGCACATGTCCTTTTTAGAGATGATGGATGTTCTCAACGAGCAGCTAATCTCACAGGGTGAAATTCCAGTGGCTTTTGATCACGATTGTCGCGAAGGTATTTGCGGTATGTGTTCAATGCACATTAATGGGGAACCTCACGGTCCAGATCGTGGCGTTACCACGTGTCAACTGCACATGCGTAAGTTCAAAGATGGTGATACAATCTACATCGAGCCTTTCCGTGCGAAAGGATTCCCTGTCATCAAGGATTTGGTTGTTGACCGTACCGCATTCGATCGCATTCAACACGCTGGAGGGTTTGTTTCAGTAAACACTTCTGGAAATACACAAGATGCCAACGCAATCCCTGTTCCGAAAGCAGATGCTGACAAAGCGTTTGATGCCGCGACTTGTATTGGTTGTGGTGCCTGTGTTGCAGCGTGTAAAAATGCCTCTGCAATGTTGTTCGTTTCGGCGAAAGTATCGCAATTCTCTCTTTTACCACAAGGAAAAGTGGAAGCGAAACGCCGTGTATTGCACATGGTGGAACAAATGGACAAAGAAGGCTTCGGTAATTGCACCAATACAGGTGCGTGTGCTGTTGAGTGTCCGAAAGGCATTTCTTTGGAAAACATTGCCCGCATGAATCGCGAGTTCTTAAAAGCAACTGTTAGCGGAGAATAACAACTCTCCGTAATACATTGGAAGGGCTTCTGAAATAGAAGTCCTTTTTTTTGTGCCCAAGAATCCCTTCCAACCAGTCCCTTCTTTTGCCTATCTTTGATTGAGATGGCGCGTATAATAACCTTACTTCAAATTGCATTGCTTTCTGCTTTTTTTAGCAGTTTCTCCTTCAAATCATTCGCACAGTCCACGTCTTACTCTTTTTTTGTCGCGGGCCATGTGTACGGAGCCCCAGGTGTCAATAACAATGGAATGCATCCCCCATTCAAGGCTTTGTTTCCCTTTTTTCAGGCCGACTCAACGATGCAACTTGGTGTTCTTACGGGAGATATTGTTTCTCCAAATCCAATAGCACAAGACTGGGACGAAATTGATGCCGACGTCGCTGCATTAGGTTTGCCCGTTTATTTCACCGTTGGCAATCACGACATGGAGAACCGACCACTGTTTGAAAGTCGCTATGGCAGGACCTATTCCGCATTTGTAGAGAACAACGATCTCTTTTTGATCTTAGACACCGATTTGGACCATTGGAATATTGTTGGAGAACAAATGAATTTTGTCCAAAACACGTTGGATTCATTGGGTACGACTGTCGATAATATATTCGTGTTCGTACACCATCTTATTTGGGTTCCTGGAAACCCCAAGTACAAAGAAGTTGCACCGAATTCATTTGCCAGCATGGGAGCCTCGGTTAACTTTTGGTCCGAAGTAGAACCGCTGTTTCGGTCGATAGGCACGCGAACCATCTTTTTTGCAGGAGACATCGGTGCTGCCTATTGGAGTAGCGACTTTATGTATGATTCCTACGACAATATCACGCTTATTGCTTCGGGGATGGGTGAAACGGATGGCGAAAACTTCGTAATCGTTCGTAAATCTGAAAACAAGGAAGTTACCGTGGATCTTTTCTGCATTGAACCGAATCCAACAACGTGCTTTGGCAGCCTTACCGAATATCGAATCTCAGAAATCAATCCCTATTTATACCCGAACCCGACCAATAATAACCTGCAAATAATAGGAGTGCCATCAGAAGTCCCCATAGACATTGCACTATACGACCCGATGGGGAAAATAATTGCTTCCAAGACGTTCGCGCCCTACGAAACGCGTTCCTTCACCACTTCCGAAGTAGCGCCTGGATATTACCTCGTGGAAATAGGATTTCAGGGAGAAACAACCCGACTATGGTTTCAAAAACTATGATTATACGTTAATCCAAACGCGAAAGTGTAGTATTACATGAAAGATTTTTACACTCAAACCCAACCATTCCGCGGAAACATTCGTAACTTTACATAGTAATTTAATTAAATACTGTACTTATGAAAAAACTTATACTATCAGTTACGGCTGTTGTTGCAGGTTTCGCTGCGTATAGCCAAGTGGTTGTTGCAGGTGTTAGTCCTGCAGCTATCCAAGGTAACTATGACTTCACTACTCAAGCCAATTGTGGATCTTGGCCAGGAGAAACTGATGATGGAACTTGGGGGGTAATCAACAATCTTGACTTCAATGTACCAGGAACATTTATTCTTGACACATTGATGCTCGTTGAAGATGGAACACCAGGGTTAAACCCACAAGGAAACCCAATCTCACAAGAGGGATGTAGTCCTTTAACAAACGACTTAACTGGAAAGATCGCGGTAATCTACCGTAACACTTGTAGTTTTGTTGCTAAAATTAAAAACGCGCAAGACGCAGGAGCTGTTGCAGCAATCATCATCAACCGTGAAGACGCTTTGTTGGGAATGTTGGGTGATGCTACTGACGGACCAAACGTTACAATTCCAGCGGTATTCCTTTCAAATGTTGACGGAGCTGCTTTGATTGCAGAGATGAACAACGGACCTGTTACAATGTTTATTGGTAACAAAATCGGTGCATTCAACGATGATATCGGTGCTGTTAAAGGTGAATTTATGGTTGCTCCTTACGGAGGAAACAACGCATCTATTTTTGATGGTTTTGACCTTGGAATTCAGGTGTATAACTACGGTATTTTGGACCAACCAAATACAACAGTTAACGCAACGATTGACGGACCAAACGGAAACGTTTATGACCAAACAATCAACATTTCTTTGAATTCAGGTGATACTGCATTTATCTTCCCTGGAAACACAGATGAATTCCCAGCATTCAACTTGGGAGGTGTTGGTAACTATGACAATGGTGACTACACTTTGACTTACACCATCAGTACTGGAGGTGCAGACGATTTCCCTTACGACAACGTTTACACTGCTGAATTCAATGTAAATGACACACGTATCTCTTTGTCGCGTCTTGATGCTTCAAACGATCCAATCGCAACAAACTACCCTAGCAACTCTACTACTGAGTACCAAGGATGTTTCATGGTTCAAGAGCCTAACATCGGTGGAATGTTCATTAGCGGTATGCACATCGTACCTCACACAGATACATCAGTAAACGTGTTTACAGGTGCTGAGATTTTCGTTAACGCATACCAATGGGATGACAACTGGACAGATTTGAACGATCCAAACTACACGTTTGATCCAAATACAAATGATGCTTTCCAAAACTTGAACTTGTTGACTTTCGGAACACACTACCCAGCTTCTGAAAACGAAGTTGATCAACCAGTATTTGTACCATTCTCACAAATTCTTACGCTTCAAGACAACGTACGTTACTTGTTCTGTGCGCAAACATTTGAGTCTACAACAATTTCATTTGGTTACGACAACTCAATTGATTACGGTGCTAACTACAGCATCTTCGCACAACCAGTATCTCCAGTTCACGTAGATGGAATGTGGTATGCTGCAGGATGGAACGGATCTTCTGCTTCTTCTATGGCATTGCAAGAAACAAATATCGGAATCGATGAGTCAGCT
>JBNKGN010000247.1:0-5479 GCA_050289845.1 Crocinitomicaceae bacterium
CAATATTCTTTGAGCTGAGCTCTTTCCAATACCGAAAATATAAGTCAAGGCTATCTCACCTCTTTTATTATCGGGGATATCAACTCCTGCTATTCTAGCCATATCTTATCCTTGTCTTTGTTTAAACTTAGGGTTCTTCTTGTTGATCACATAGACAACCCCTTTTCTTTTAACAATCTTGCAATCTGCTGATCGTTTTTTCACTGATGCTCTAACTTTCATTGTTTCAGTATTTAAATTAATCCGTTTTGAATTTGATTTTCGGAATAGCGTTGTGGTCTTCTTATGATTTCCATTCGGCTTTTCGTTTCATCATCGCTCACTTCCCGTTCGCATATCAAAAACTTCGTTTTTACTTATATCTAAACGTAATTCTACCTTTCGTTAAGTCGTATGGAGACATTTCTACTTTCACTTTATCTCCTGGAAGAATTTTGATGTAATACATCCGCATTTTTCCTGAGATATGTGCTGTGATCACGTGACCATTTTCTAACTCAACGCGAAACATTGCATTTGACAATGCTTCTATAATTACGCCGTCTTGTTCAATAGATGATTGCTTCGCCATATCTAAAATCCTGACAGTTCGTTTTGTGTTCTTCTACCTTTCACGCGTGTTCCTTCCATCAAACCATCCATTTGTCGGTTCAATAAGTAGGATTCAACTTGTTGTAATGTATCTAGAACTACTCCTACCATGATTAGTAGCGAAGTTCCTCCGAAGAACATTGCAAACGATGGTGTTACGCCAGCCAAACTTGCAAATGCAGGAATGATTGCGATAAACGCCAAGAATACAGATCCTGGGAAAGTAATCCTTGAAACCAATGTATCGATGTAGCTAGCCGTTTCCTCTCCAGGACGTACGCCCGGAATAAAACCACCGCTTTTCTTCAATTCATCAGCAATCTTTCGAGGATTGATCATTATAGCCGTGTAGAAATACGTAAATACAATAATCAAAACTGCTAAAACGGCATTGTAACCAAAACCATAAATGTCTCCAAACACTTTCGCCATAAAACCTCCTGACTGCGCTTGGCTTGAGAAGATCATGACGGGCACGGTCATAATTGCTTGAGCAAAGATGATCGGCATTACTCCGGATGCATTTACTTTAATTGGCAGGTAACTTCTTGCTCCTTGATCTTCAACGCTACGAGCTCCAACCACACGTTTTGCCGTGTTTAATGGAATTTTGCGTACTCCCTGAACAATTAGAATTGTTCCGAGAACGACGATCATGAAACAGAAGATTTCCAAAATGATTTTAATAAGGTTATCAGAAGACAATCCCAATTCTGCCGTGAAGGCTTGTGGAAGTCTTGCCAAAATCCCGACTGTAATCAATAATGAAATACCATTTCCAATACCTTTGTCAGTAATACGTTCTCCTAACCAAACTGCGAACATTGCTCCTGCAACTAACAATACAATCGCTGAAATCCACATGAACGAACCTGCATCGTGCTGGAACGCCGAGATGACTTCATCTCCACTAGGCATTGTTTTGGACTTCGCATAAAGCGAAATGTACGTCGGTGCTTGAGCCGCACAGATAATAATTGTTAGAAGACGCGTGTAATTGTTGATACGTTTTCTACCTGACTCTCCTTCTTGCTGCATTTTTTGCACAGCAGGAACGGCCATCCCCAACAACTGCATGATAATAGATGCAGAAATGTAAGGCATGATCCCAAGGGCCATGATTGACACGTTGGTGAAACTTCCTCCTGTAAACAAAGAAAGAAGATTTTCCAGCATGTTCGCATCGCCTCCCTGAGCATTACTAGCTTGAAGGACAGTATAATCTACACCTGGTAAGATAATGAAGGATCCTATTCGATAAATAAGAATAATAGAAAGCGTAAGTAATATACGCTTTCTAAGTTCTTCAACCTTCCAAATGTTTTTTATGTTCTCAATAAACTTTTTCATCGGTAAAAAATGTTGGCAAAGTTAATTAGATTTCTGTACAATTCCCACCTTGTCCCTCGATTGCTGCTTTTGCAGTTGTGGAGAACTTGTGTGCTGTTACTTCAACCTTTCCTTTTAATTCGCCTCTACCTAGAATTTTAACACGTTCATTTTTAGAACATAAACCGTTTTCTTGCAAAACAACTGGATTGATTTCAGTGATGTTTTTGCGATCGATTAATGATTGAATAATATCCAAGTTAATTGCTTTGTACTCTACGCGGTTAATATTCTTAAAACCGAATTTAGGTACACGTCTTTGAAGCGGCATTTGCCCACCTTCAAATCCAATTTTTCGTGAATATCCAGATCTTGATTTTGCTCCTTTGTGTCCACGTGTAGAAGTACCACCATGTCCAGATCCCTGACCACGTGCGATTCTTTTTCTTTTTTTCGTAGAACCCTTCGCCGGAGTTAAATTATGTAAGTTCATCTTAAATGCTTTTAGTGATTTTAGTCAACAACTGTTACCAAATGTTGAACTTTTTTAACCATTCCAAGGATCTGAGGAGTTGCCTCGTGTTCAACCACGTGGTTCAATTTTCTCAATCCTAATGCTTTAATCGTAGCTTTTTGTCTTGCTGTGCGATTAATAGCGCTTCTCGTTTGCTTAATTTTAATTGTCGCCATGATTTGCTATTATTAACCGTTAAACACTTTATCAAGAGTAATTCCACGTTGACGTGCTACCGTGTTAGCATCTCTCATTTGAGACAATGCATCGATAGTTGCCTTCACCACGTTGTGTGGGTTGGAAGAACCTTGAGATTTTGCCAAGACATTGTGTACACCTACGCTTTCAAGTACGGCACGCATCGCACCACCGGCGATTACACCTGTACCTTCTGAAGCTGGTCGCAACATCACTCTAGCACCACTGTATTTTCCTTTTTGAATGTGAGGAACTGTCCCGTGAAGGATAGGAACTCTAATCAAGTTCTTCTTCGCGTCGTCGATTCCTTTCGCAATCGCTTCTGTTACCTCTTTTGCTTTTCCAAGACCGTGTCCTACGATACCGTTTTCATCACCAACAACTACAATTGCAGAGAAGCTGAACGTTCGTCCACCTTTCGTAACTTTCGTTACGCGGTTCACGGCAACAAGCTTGTCTTTAAGCTCGATATCTGCAGATTTTACTCTGTTTGCTTCTTTTGCCATTTCTCTTAAAATTTTAGTCCGCCTTCTCGTGCTGAGTCAGCCAATGATTTAACTCTACCGTGATATAAGTATCCATTTCTATCGAATACTACTTTATCGATCCCGGCTTTTACTGCCTTTTCGGCTACCTCTTTCCCTACTTGCGCGGCTTGCTCAGTTTTGTTTCCTGATGCTGCTTTGTTATTGTACGAAGATGCTGAAACCAAAGTTGTTCCAGTTGTATCGTCAATAATTTGCGCGTAGATCTGCTTGTTGCTTCTAAATACAGACAAGCGAGGCATTGTTGGAGTACCAGAAATGTTCTTTCTGATTCTTCGCTTAATTTTTGCTCTTCGAGCTGTTTTATCAAATGCCATAACTTAATTAATGTATCTGTTATTACTTCCCTGCTGATTTACCAGCTTTTCTTCTGATTTCTTCTCCTACGTATTTAACTCCTTTTCCTTTGTATGGTTCCGGTTTACGGAGGGAACGAATCTTGGCAGCGACTTGTCCTACAAGTTGTTTGTCGTGAGATTCCAGAATAACCACTGGAGCCTTACCTTTTTCAGACACTGTTGATACCTTAATTTCTTGAGGAATCTCGATTACGTATGGGTGTGAATAACCAAGTGCCAACTCCAACATTTGTCCTGTTGCGTTTGCACGGTATCCTACTCCAACGACTTCAAGTTCCTTCTTGAACCCTTCCGAAACGCCGATGCACATGTTGTTCAAAAGCGAACGGTAGAGACCGTGCTTTGCTCTGTGTGCTGGTGCGTCTGATTCGCGGGTGAAAGAGATTTGTCCGTCTTCGATGCTTAATTGAACACAAGAATCTACATCTTGCGTCAATTCACCTTTAGGACCTTTAACAGTAACGATGTTACCATCCACTTTCACTTCTACTCCACTCGGGATTGTTACTGGGGATTTACCTATCCTTGACATTTTACTTATACTTATAAAGATTAATATACGTAAGCGAGAACTTCTCCTCCTACGTTTTCTTTTTCTGCTTGTTTACCTGTGAGCACTCCTTTTGAAGTGGACACAATTGCAATTCCAAGTCCGTTCAATACACGTGGCATTTCTTTTGCACCGTTGTATTTACGAAGACCTGGACGAGAAGCGCGCTCCAATTTAGTAATTGCTGGCACTTTCGTTGAAGGGTTGTATTTCAAAGCGATTTTGATCACCCCTTGTTTGTTATCCTCTTCGAATTTGAAGTTTGTGATGTATCCTTGGTCGAACAAAATTTGTGTCATTGCACGTTTTACGTTCGAGCTTGGGATTTCTACGGTTTTCTTTCGTGCAGCACTTGCGTTACGAATTCGCGTCAGAAAATCTGCGATTGGATCTGTATTCATACTATTTGTTTGCGGTAACGGTTTTCAATTTTTTTTGAACCTGAAACCAGTTTATACTTTTTTTTTCGGACGGCAAATATATAAAGACAAAAGATGAAAGACTAATTTGCCTCCATCTTTATGTCTAATATTCTTAAAAGCGCTGTTTTACCAGCTTGCTTTTTTCACGCCTGGGATTTTCCCGTCCAAAGCCATTTCACGGAAAGTGACACGCGAAATTCCGAATTGACGCATATAACCACGAGGGCGACCTGTCAAACCACAACGGTTGTGAACACGTACTTTTGCTGAATTCGCAGGAAGCTTTTGAAGTTTGATCATCGCATCCCATTTCGCATCTTGCATTTCTTCAGAATCGTCTGAAGACTTCAAGATTTTAGTCAACTCCGCGCGTTTTGCTTCGTAGCGTGCTGCCAATTTTTCTCTTTTGCGCTCACGCGCTTTCATTGATTCTTTTGCCATTTCTTTTTACTTTTTTTGGAATGGGAATCCGAAGGCATCCAATAATGCTTTTCCTTCTTCATCGTTTTCCGCAGTTGTAACGAATGTGATATCCATACCAATGATACGGTTCACTTTATCAATATCGATCTCTGGGAAGATGATGTGCTCTTTAACTCCCATATTGAAGTTACCGCGTCCATCAAATCCTTTTGGATTCACTCCGCGGAAGTCACGTGTACGTGGCAAAGCTACAGAAAGCAAACGATCCAAGAAGTTGTACATATTGTCACCTCTTAGTGTTACTTTGGTTCCGATTGGCATCCCTTTTCTCAACTTAAAGTTAGAGATATCCTTTTTAGAAACCGTTGCTACTGCGCGTTGTCCAGCGATACGTGAAAGATCTTCCACTGCTGTGTCGACAAGTTTCTTATCTGCCACAGCATCTCCGATCCCCTGGCTAATAACAATTTTTGTAAGTTGCGGTACCTGCATTGAGGATTTGTAACCGAACTTTTCAGTAAGGGCTGGAATAATCTCTGCCTTGTACT
>JBNKGN010000248.1:0-5467 GCA_050289845.1 Crocinitomicaceae bacterium
TTACAGTGATAACCCAAAACGAATGCAGGACGATCGCATATTATATTGGCAATACACTGACAGAGGAAAAGTCGCTGGGATCAAATCACTCGTGGACTTAAATATGTCCAAAGTTAAATTCTAAATTACATTCCCGTTATTACAAACTCCGTACGTCTGTTTTTAGCACGATTGGTATCCGAATCATTGGCTACCTTAGGTTTCGATTCACCAAAACCTTCTGCTTTCAATCGATTTTTCGGTACGCCCAATGAAACCAAATACGCTTTCACGCCGTCTGCACGATCTTGTGATAACTTCAAATTATCGTTGTCATCTCCTTTGTCATCCGTGTGTCCCTGAATAGATACCGTAATCGAAGGATTTTCAATTAAGAATCGAGCAAAACCTTTCAAAACAAATTTCGGTCGATCCTCCAAATAGGAAGAACTCGTTTCATACAAGATATCATTGATCGTATACGCCTCGCCTACTTTCAATTCCTTCACAGACAAATCGTTTCCACGTATCGTCACGTTATCTTCTTTGAACTGTTCCTTTTCGATCACCTTTGAATCGAAGGCATGTCCTTCTTTCTTAACAGTCACCATAACATCTTGCTTCTTGTTCGTTTTCACAATCGCAGCATATTGTCCGTCGTCACCGTTTACTTTCACAGAGGTTACTTCGTCTGTTCCTTCATACGCAATTTCAATCGTCGCATCACTTATCGGTTCACCATTTTCGCCCTTCAATTCGCCCTTCAATAAAGCCACCGATTGCGGTTGTGCCTCTTCGTACAATTCAAAGGAATAAATATCCCAACTCGCCCCTTTTCGCGAGGAAAAATAAGCGACTTCACCGTCAATCGAAACGAACAAACCAAGTTCATCCTCTTCTGAATTAATGGGGTACCCAATGTTTTTAGGTTCTGTCCAGGTTCCGTCAGGATTTCGTCTTACGTAGTAAATATCCAATCCTCCAATACCAACGCGTTCTTTTGAAACTTGCGACACGAAATACAACGTTTCGCTATCCTGATGTAAGAAAGGACTCTTATCCTTCCCTGCTGTGTTGATCTCATCGAATGGTCTTGCTTGTCCCCAGCTTCCGTCAGGTTTACGCTTCGCCACAAAAATGTCATTGTCACGCGTAGTTGATCGATTCGCCGTAAAATACAATGTATTCCCATCCGCGGACAAAGAAGGCTGACCTTCCCAACCATCTTTCGTATTGATCTCATCTCCCAAACGCTCTAGCGGTGACCATATATAGTCGTTTCCTCCTTGCCCAGAACGAACATAAGTCGTGCTGTATAAATCGCAGTTCGTATACATTTGACCATTGACTTGTTCATCTTTACAAGCACAAATGATCATTTCTTTGTTATCAACAGAAAGCGTCGATGCCCCATAACTTTTTACAGATCCATCATTAAACGGACTTGGCAATGGTGTCCCACTATCAAAATCAGTGCGGTAATCTGGTCGATGCGAAAACGTAAATTCTTCCCGCCAAACGGATTGGATAGCTCCTAAATCCCTACGATCCACCGTACGTGAATAAAAGATCAACTCATTGTCTGGAGAAATCATAGGGAAATACTCGTTGGTTCCCGAACTTACATTGCGCACAATCACTGGATCGAAAGGAACTTCTTCTGTTTTGACGCCAATTTCATACTCTAATTCACCGACAATTTCAGCAACGTCCTTCAATCGTTTCTCATGGTCTTCCGACAATTTAGAAACGTCGTCTCTTTTGAAGGCCTTAAAGGCTTTAAACCATTTGATCGCCGCTTCCATATCTTGCTGGTTGTACTTGATCACCCCCAGATAATAGGTACAATTGGAATGGTAATCGGGGCATGCGTCCAGTGTATTTAGAAACATTTCCTCTGCTTTTTTCAACAGTCGATCACCTGCCGCGGGGTTTGGATCTCTGTCGTAAGCCTCTCCTGCACGAACAAATGCGTACATGGCAAATTCATAATATGCTGTAGCATTACTTTCATCAGCAGCTATCGCTTCGTTAAATTTCTCGACTGCTGTACGCGCATCATCTGCATTTTTCGCAGCATCAATCAATTTCAAGATTTTTTTAGGTGGTGCGACACATGCTTCGGATTCTTCTTGTGCGAATGTTGTGATTGCACACACTAATGTAACTAAGGAGAGGTAATACTTGACCATTACACGTTTCGATTTAGAGTTGTTGTTGGTTAGAATCAAATTCCATACCCAACTGATTATATCGTGAAAGAGCCGTAAAGGTTACAGTATCAAGGGATAATTTTCAGGATTTTTTGGACGCGGTGAGATGCTCCAATGCCGACATTAAATCTGGGTACGTAAATTTCGCATGATGTGCTTTCAAAACAGCGGGAGCCACTGCAGTACTTTTCAACACAAGTGAAGGTTCTGTCCCGACAATAAAACCGCCTATTTTTAGTGCAAACTCTGGCGTCGGTAGTCCGAATGGAACACCCATCGCCTTTCTTACAGAGCGCATAAATTCTTTGTTTGATACAACTTCTGGAGCACACATATTCACGGGACCTTCAATCGATGAATCTTCCAACAAGGTAGTAGCAACGATTTGACAATAATCGTCAATATGAATCCAACTAAAAAATTGATTCCCACTCCCCTGTTTCCCACCAAGAAAAAAAGACGTCAAGCGACGAATTAATGGAAAACTTCCTCCATCACGTCCCAAAACTACGGCAGTCCGAAGAACAATTTTTCGTGTTTTGGGGGCGCGAACCAAACACGCTTCTTCCCATTTCAAACTTACTTCCGCTAAAAAATCATCCGAAAATTCAGTAGCAGACTCATTGTAGGAACCTGTATAAGATTCCTTGTAAACAGAAACTCCCGAAGCATTCAACCACAATAAAGGTGGATTTTCACATTGCTCAATCGCATCGGCAATTGCCCCCGTAGAATCAATCCTCGAACTCAATATTGCTCGCTTGTTTTTTTCGTTATGTCGACAGTTCACGGATTTACCGCTCAAATTGATAACGGCATAACTTCCCTCAAGAACATCCAACCAGTCACCAACGCTTTTTCCATCCCATAAAACATTTGTGTGCGCCCCTTTACAGGAAAAAGGATGTCGCGTGAGTGTGATCACCTCGTAATTCTTCGATAGTACACCCACCAAATGCGTCCCAATGAACCCATTAGCAGCGGCAACAATTATTTTCTTCTTCGTGGACATCTGATTCATTTATGGATAACTAAAGTTACTCAATAATAAACACCGCTGATCATTTTTACGTGGTCAACCCAGTCAGATTGCGTATCTTTTCCCCTCAAATTATTCAGCTTATGAAACGTATTCTCCTGTTAGCCGGAGTTTTTGCTCTGACATTCAACAGCTTCGCTCAAAAAGACAAAAAAGACGACAACGCTGTCAAAGATTTCAGCGCGATAACGGGGGGACTCTCCTTTCGTTTGGTTGGACCCGCTTTAACTTCAGGTCGTATTGCCGATATTGCCGTTGATCCTGAAAATCACGACACCTGGTATGTTGCCGCGGCGTCTGGAGGCGTCTGGAAGACAACCAATCACGGCACCACATTCGAACCGATCTTCGACAATCAAGGATCCTATTCAATTGGTTGCGTAACCATCGCTCCCTCCAACCACAATACTATTTGGGTGGGAACAGGTGAAAACAATAATCAGCGTTCGGTTGCTTTTGGAGATGGTGTTTACAAATCCATTGATGGAGGGAAATCCTTTAAAAACATGGGATTAAAGACTTCGGAACATATCGGGAAAATCATCGTCCATCCTGAAAACGAAAACATCATTTGGGTTGCGGCTTACGGTCCCGTTTGGAGTGCTGGTGGCGAACGCGGTGTCTACAAATCAATTGACGGAGGAGAAACCTGGACCTTAACATTATCCATTTCTGAAAACACTGGAATCGCTGAAATCGCCATTGACCCAAGCAATCCTGATGTCCTCTATGCTTCTGCGCATCAACGCCGTAGACGTGAATGGACGTATATTGGAGGAGGTCCAGAATCCGGCTTACACAAGTCCACAGATGGTGGAAAAACCTGGAAAGCAATCAATTCAGGTTTGCCTGAAGGTGAAATGGGACGTATTGGAATTGCCGTTTCTCCGGTAGATCCCGATTATGTATATGCTATCGTAGAAGCGCGTGACGACAAAGGCGGATTTTTCCGTTCAACCAATCGCGGAGAAAGCTGGTCAAAAATGTCTTCGCACAGTACAAGTGGAAATTATTACCAGGAAATTATATGTGATTTGGACAGCCGCGACAAAGTATTCTCCATGGACACCTGGCTACATCATACCGAAGATGGCGGAAAAACTTTCAAAGCTACGGGAGAAGACAAAAAACATGTGGACAATCATTGTATTTGGATCGACCCGAACAACACCGATCACTGGATTGTTGGTTGCGACGGTGGGATTTACGAAACTTATAACCACGCAAAAGATTGGAAATATTATAGTAATCTTCCGATTATTCAATTCTACAAAGTAGCCACAGACAACGACGCACCCTTTTACAATATCTACGGAGGAACACAAGACAACAACTCGATGGGTGGACCGTCAGCAACAATCAATAATGCAGGAATTTTAAATTCGGATTGGTACATTACCAATGGCGGTGATGGTTTCGAATCAGCAATTGATCCAGAAAATCCGAATATTGCGTATGCACAGGCACAATATGGATGGCTGGTACGCTACGACAGAGTTTCAGGTGAAAAAACGCCCATTCAACCCATGCCAGGAAAAGACGAAAAAGCCTATCGCTGGAACTGGGATTCGCCTTTATTGATTTCGCCTCACGACAATAAAACATTGTATTTCTGTGCGAACAAAGTCTTCAAAAGTACCAATCGTGGTGACGACTGGACGACCGTTTCACCTGACTTAACCCGTCAAATCGATCGCAACAAATTGCCAGTAATGGGTCAGGTTTGGTCTATTGATGCCGTCATGAAGAACAAATCAACAACGATTTACGGAAATATTGTGGCATTTGATGAATCGCCAGTGCAACAAGGATTGCTGTACGCAGGAACAGACGACGGTCTCATTCAAATTTCTGAAAATGGGGGCGATTCCTGGCGCAAAATAGAAACGTTCCCAGGAGTACCCGCCAACACACGTGTCAATATGATTGTTGCAGATCTTCACGACGCAAACACCGTGTATGCTACATTCAACAACCATCGTTCTGGAGATTTCAAACCGTATATTTTGAAAAGCTCGGACAAAGGAAAAACGTGGAAATCGATTTCAGGGAATTTACCAGAACGCGGCGCCGCATTTGCCATTCGTCAGGACCATGTTCAATCCGACCTTCTTTTTGCAGGGACTGAATTTGGCTGTTATTTCTCAACCGATGGTGGTAAAGTTTGGACTAAATTAGGTGGACTACCAACAATCGCGGTATACGATATTGACATTCAGCAGCGCGAAAACGATGT
>JBNKGN010000249.1:0-5456 GCA_050289845.1 Crocinitomicaceae bacterium
GGGAGTTCACTGGTCCGTTTTCCTCTTATTGCTCGTTAGTGCAGCGATTTATAAGAGTGGACTAGATTGGCAGCACATTGGATTTAATCTGATGTTCCTGACCGTGCTACTGTCCGCCCTTACGCTGTACTTGTCTTTGAAACAGGGGCATCTTGTGAATATCACCCGCGGCTATTTTAGCTGGGGGGATATTCTCTTTTTAATCGTGATTACGCCTTTATTTGAATGGCGCATGTACATGCTCGTCTTCATTTTGGGAACACTGATCACGCTTTTGGTGCATCTGATTGTCCACGTAATTCGTCCACAAGCTACCGTTCCTTACGCGGGCTACATGGCACCTGTTGTGGCTGTTTTTATGACATTCCAAACCGATGTTTCCTCTCTAATTCTTCTGCAATGGTAGATGTAACAACGCACTATATCGCCCCAGAAGTTCAACAACTAATCCCCTCGGATGTGGCTTGGCATTACCGCGTAATTCCTATTTCGAAAGACGGGAATGTGCTTTCCTTTTACAGCGACGCATCGACCAACGGAGCCATTGTAGAGGAGGAATTGAACGCGCTGTTTGGAGCAACGATCTCACTAGAACCCATTGAAAAAGAAACCATTCAGCGATTGCTCGGACGTTTTTACCGAAACACCAACGATAGCAATGACAAAATAACATTTGATTCGAATACCGATTTCGTTGATCGGATCATCCAAGAAGCGAATCGTTTGGGGAGCAGTGATATTCACATCGAAATTTTTGAAGACAAAGCCCGTGTTCGCGTGCGCATCGACGGCAATCTCATTGAACGCTATGCGATTGACAACAAGGATTATCCCGAATTAGTGAACAAAATTAAAATTCGTTCCAATCTGGATATTTCCGAAAAACGCTTGCCACAAGATGGACGCATTCAATACGAAGATTTTGATATTCGCGTATCCATTCTACCGACCTTGCACGGGGAGAAAATCGTATTGAGAATCTTAGGGCACGATGCTTCGTCCATTTCAATTGATTTGCTGGGGTTTACCGAGCAAGACAAAGCCAATTATCTCGAAGGGATCAAAAAACCGAACGGGATCATTCTCATTTCTGGACCAACAGGTTCGGGAAAAACGACCACGCTCTATGCGACGCTGAAATTATTGAACGACGAAAAGCGAAATATTATGACCGTGGAAGATCCGGTTGAATATACGCTAAAAGGGATCAATCAAGTGCAATTAAAAGAGTCGATTGGATTGACCTTTCAAAGCGCCCTGCGCTCCTTCTTGCGACAAGATCCCGACGTGATTATGTTGGGAGAGATTCGCGATGGAGAGACTGCTCAAATGGCCATCCGCGCGGCACTTACGGGACATCTTGTTCTCTCCACAATTCACACCAATTCCGCTTGGGGAACGATCTCCCGTTTGATCGACATGGGGGTTCCTTCGTTTTTATTAGCAAATACCATTTCAACTTCGGTCGCGCAACGACTGATCCGAAAATTATGCGTCAATTGTACTACTGAAGCACCGCTGCCAGATTTGGATTGGCCGAAGTCGATTGCTTTTCCAAAACCCGAAAAACAAGCCATTGCTGTTGGCTGTGATCAATGTCATTACACAGGATTCAAAGGACGCGTCGCTTTGTACGAGATCATCCCGATTGATCACGAATTGGCACTTTGTATCAAAGAAAATCAACACGATGTGCAATCAAAACTGCACGATCGAAATATTCATACGTTGGCCGAGCGCGCCTACGAAGTATTCACCGAAGGATTGACTTCTCTCGAAGAGGTTTATCCGCTTTTAACAGGATTTTAATGAAACGGACCCTCTTCATTTTACTCGTGTGCATCGCTTTCTTGTCAGGAGAAGCTTTTGCACAAAAATATTCCGAGCAGACTTTACGAACGAAGTTGGACTCCATGGCGTTACGACATCCTGGATTGGACAATACCGTGCAATTGAACGTGAGCAGTTTGCCGCTTTCAGAACTTGTAAACTCGATCGCCTTCGAAAACAACCTCAACATTAGTATTGATCCAGAAGTTAATCAATTGATTTCTTACAATTTCTTTGATGCACAAGTGAAGGACGTATTGGTCTTCTTGTACCTGAATTTTGAGGTGGAATATACCTTCGTGGGAAGTATCATCTCCATCGAAAAACGCATTAAAAAGGAAAAACCAGTTGTTGTGGCACCACCGAAAGAGGTGGACGTGAAGTACAATTCGGCAAATAAGTTCCTCTCCTTAAATCTTCGCAACGACACTTTATGGAAAGTCACTGAGGCTATTACCAAAGCTTCTGGGATGAATTTCATCCTCGATCCTGCGATTCGAGAACTACCTGTAAATGCGTACTTGCTCAATAGACCACACGAACAAGTGATCGATATGTTTGCAAAATCAAACGGTTTGAACGTTGTGATTGGCGAAGACTTCTATCAACTTACAAAAGGCGAAAACACTGTTGCTTCCGGACCTAAAAATCAAGGATCGCTGTATCAATCTGGTTCCAAAAACGGTGATTTTATACTGACAAAAAACGACGTTGGAACGATTGACGTTTTTGCGCGAAATGTCGATTTGGCGGAACTTGTTCAGGCTGCTGCGGAAGAAACAGGCGTACACTACGTCCTCTACTCTGCCCTTCAAGGAAAAGTGAATCTGGACGTTACCGATGTGCGCTTTGATGAATTGCTTCGAACGGTATTCAATGGAACTCCCTACAGCATGAAGTACGAAGACAATCTTTATGTGATTGGCGAATCCAAAGCCGAAACATTACGCGCTACCGAATTAATCCGTTTGGAAAATAGAACCATCGAGTCCGTTCAGTTGGCAATTCCAAAAGACTTGATGGATGGACTGGAAGTGAAAGAGTTTGAAGAATTAAACGGCCTGATCGTCACAGGAACGCCTCAGAAAATCAACAATTTGAAACTGTTTATCGCACAAATTGATGTTGTGGTGCCTATGGTTCAAATCGATGTAATGCTACTCTTCTCGCAAAAAGGATCACAGGTTAGCACGGGAATTAAAGCTGGGGTTCGCGATCAACCGACAGCAACTTCAGGCGACATTTTCCCTGCCGTTGATATGGAATTAGGTTCTGAATCGATCAACAACATACTCAGTACAATTTCTGGATTCGGTGTTGTGAATCTGGGGCAAGTCACCGAGAATTTTTACGTTTCTCTTCAGGCATTGGAAAGCAACAATGTAATTGAAATCGAAAGTACCCCCAAAATTTCCACTTTAAATGGACACGAGGCAAGCATTTCGATAGGGGAAACGACTTATTATCAGGAAAGCCAAGTGAATGTGCAAACTTCCGTAACCAATCAAGGGGTTTTGCAATCACGGCAATGGAAGCCTATCGAGGCCAATCTCGCGGTGACAATCAAACCATTCGTGAGTGCCGATGAATACGTAACGTTGACTATTAGTGTGGAGCAAGACGATTTTTCAGGAAAAGTGGATCCCGCTTCACCTCCGAATATTACAACTCAAACGTTCGAATCAATGGTTCGTGTCAAAAATGGAGAATTGGTGCTTTTAGGAGGTTTGGAGCGTAAGAAAAAAAGTGATTCTGGTTCTGGTGTCCCCTTCCTTTCGAGAATCCCTGTGATTAAATGGTTCTTCAGTAGTCGAGCAAAAGAGCGCGACAAATCAAAATTACACATCCTTATTCGCCCCGTAGTCACTTATTAATGAAGTTCACCCAAAATATCTGGAAACCCAAGCGTCTGTGTATTGTCTTCGTTGATTTCAATGGAGAGGAGATGCAGTTGCGCGCCATGTCCTGCGGAAAAAAGTGTGTCGACTTGGGTGTCTTTCCTTCTATCGAGGATTTGGTCAAGAAAGTGGGATCGGGTGTGGGGTATCATTTACACATAACAGGAACTGGCGTTTTGACACGTAAAGTCGAAGCCTTGCCGAATTTCAAGGAGCAATTAATCATCAGTGGAAAAAGCGATGCCTTTCATTTTACTTCATACAGTGATGCGCAATCGATTGCCGTTTCCTTTTTTCGCAAAGCACTCACCGAAGACTTGGAATCGTTTTTTGGAGAGAAAAAGTGGCATCTTCTCGGTGTAAGCAGCGGCGAAATTCCTCTTTGTGCGTTAGATTCCGATGGGGTATATCTCGGATCACATCGCATTGAAATTGCGCAAGAAAAACTGAAAACGTTCGAACGAAATCCCACACCAAACGCTTCGATAAAGAACGAAACGATTGCTCAGGCAATCTTGAAAAACTATCAGCAAGAAGTGGAAGGCTATTCCTGGTCACAACACGTTGCCGCGATTGACAACTTCAAAGAATTTACGCAATTCAAAACAATTGGTTTGGTGCTTCTCACAACGATTTTAGCACTACTTTTTTCCAATTATTTGTATCAAAACCATCTGAATAACGCTGTTGCACAATTGGAATTAGACTTGTCAATGAGTAATGACAACCTATCGATGTTGGATCGTTTGAGACAAGAAAAAGAACGAAAGGAACAATTGATTGCCAGCGCGGGAACGGCTTCTCCTCGTTTTTTATCGTATTATCTGGATGAAATTGCGCGAACCGTACCAAAATCGATCGATTTACAGGAATTGTCTTTGTTTCCACTCGAGGGAAAATTAAAGAACAAACAAAAAGTAGAAATTCAATCCAACCAGACATTGGTACTGGGAACAACACCGAACAATATGATTTTGGACGATTGGATTGAACTCATGGATCGTTTCGAATGGGTAGCCGCCATCGAATTGCTGAATTATTCTAAAACAAGTGAAAAAGAAGCGTCCTTCAAACTGTTAATCACCTTAAAGCAATGACATTTTTCGACGGATATAGTTACAAAGTAAAAAATCGGGCACTTCTCGTTCTTGCCGTGTTGCTTATTGCTGTAGCCTATAAACGCGTTTTCAGTGTCACACTCGAAACACGTGCATACCGCTCCGAATTGTACGATAAATTAGAACGGGCTTCACATGCCAATCAGGACATTCGTACAACCCAACTGGAAATCGCGAAATTGAATCAATATCTCGGACAGGAAAACAATTCCGTTGAAAAGGTACAGCAAGGTTTTCTGAATTTCTTCGCCGCACATGCCGAGAACATTTTCGTACACCAAATTGATGAGGTACTCAACTACAAGCATCCTGATTTTGAAATCAACACGCACAGCATTGTATTGAAAGGTGATTTCGTTAGTACGCTCAACTTCATTTACGCGATGGAAAAAGAATTTCCTCTCGCCAAATTGCTCAACATTCATTTCGAATACAAACGCACCTCTAACGAATTGGAGGAGGCATTATACACAACGATTCTTATTCAAAATTATTTACGATGAAACATTTCTTAATCCTTTTGGGCGCGACTTTTGCACTTTTCGGCTGCGAAAAAATCATTGCCAAAGACATTACTGGTAAAATGCCTGTAGTCATCGTTCCTACTTCA
>JBNKGN010000250.1:0-5445 GCA_050289845.1 Crocinitomicaceae bacterium
ACTAAAATGATGGATTCACATCACGTGGGGCGTGGAAGAAAAAGTATGGAGGTAGCCTTGAAATCAATCGAAGCACGTACCCTCGTTATCGGAATAACCTCGGATCAATTGTTTCCGATTCAAGAACAACAATATCTGGCAGGAGAAATTCGCGGAGCGGCATTCACTGCGATTGAAAGTGCATACGGTCACGATGGCTTTCTGGTGGAAACGGAAAAATTGACCCTCTTGTTGGAAGATTTTCTCTTCAATAATTTCAAACGGCACAAACCCACAGTGTTCCGCACGACCATTCGAAAACATCAACTAATGAACCTAATTGGATAATCAAACAATCACAAAAATTATGAGCAAAAAATTAACTATCGGCCTTGTTGGATTCGGATGTGTCGGAACTGGGCTTTACGAAGTATTAAACCAATCAAATTTGATCGATGCAGAAATCAAAACCATCGTGGTTAAGGATCCGAACAAACCCCGAAGCATTCCGAAGACACACTTTTCATTTGATGTGGATGGGATTTTAAACGATCCGGAAATCAATGTGGTAGTGGAATTAATCAACGATAGCGAAGCCGCCTTCGAGATTGTGCGTAAGGCATTGCAAGGAGGAAAGCATGTCGTTTCCGCAAACAAAAAACTAATCGCAGAGCATTTGCCAGAACTACTAGAAATTGCGGCGAATCAAAATGTTTCTTTGCTGTATGAAGGAGCCGTGGCAGGTTCCATCCCAATCATCCGAAATCTAGAAGAGTATTACAACAACGATGCACTCAGTTCTTTGGAAGGTATCGTCAATGGAACTACCAATTACATTCTGACCAAATCGAACGAAGGCGTAGATTATGCAACAGCCCTCAAAGAAGCCCAACAATTGGGTTTTGCAGAGTTAGATCCTACGCTTGATGTCGACGGATTTGATTCGAAGTTCAAATTGGCGATCCTTTTAAAACACACTTTCGGAGTTTCAGTAGATCCGTCTGCACTGTTAAACATCGGGATTCGAAATATTCACGCAAAAGACGTTCAATTCGCACTTGAAAAAGGATACCGCATCAAATTGATTTCAAAAGCGGAGAAAATCGGTGATCAAGCCGTTGGATTTGTAGCGCCACATTTCATCGATGCCAGTCACTTTGCGTATGAAGTCAACAATGAATTTAATGCAGTGATAGTCGAAGGAGCTTTTTCAGACAAGCAATTATTCATAGGGAAAGGTGCGGGAAGTTATCCTACTGCAAGTGCCGTTCTTTCTGATATTTCGGCTCTGAAGTTCGAATACAAATACGAATATCGAAAATCAGCGGAAGGAAAAGACATCGCTTTTACCAATGATTTCTTCGTCAAAATCTATATCGGATCTGAATACACAGAGTTGATCGATGAAATTCCGTTTTATTCGGTGGAAGAACGCTATCAAAGTCCGCAATATTCCTTTCAAACTGGCTGGATTCACTTCGAGGAAATAGAGAAAATCCATGCGAGCAAACGGAACGATTTATCCCTGATTGTTTTGCCAGAAGACTTGATTCAAACCGAGTTTTTGAATGCAAAAATCGCGGAGTCTATTAGCGAACCAATAGAATTTGATTAATCATGGAAGCTTTACCTTGGTACATCGCTGGTCCACTGATAGGCTTGACCGTTCCTGCATTGCTCGTTCTTCGGGAAAAACAACTGGGCATTTCTTCTTCATTTCGTGTCTTCGGTGCTACTTTGCTCCCGAAGTGGAACTATTTTCGATACAACCGGCAAAAAGATGTTTGGCAAATCCACTTCTCCATTGGATTAATCATCGCAGCTATTTTACTGTTCAATTTTACTTCCATCGGAATTCCCGAAATAGATCCAACAACGGAATATGGAATGATCGCTGGGCAGATTTACGATGCGTCCAATTACTGGATATTTTTTGTAGGAGCCGTGTGCATCGGCTTTGGTGCTCGATATGCCGATGGCTGTACCGCGGGTCATTGTATAATGGGAAATGCGCAATTGGCGAAAAGTTCATTGCTCACCACCGTCTTCTTTTTCATCGGAGGGTTGATCAGTACCTATTGGATTTTACCGCAAATTTTGAAGCTATGAAAATACTGGTATCAATGACATTGGGAATTTTTTTCGGAACGGTATTGATTGCTTCTCAGGCGTATCACTGGTATCGAATTCAGGAAATGTTTCACTTTGCTTCTTTTCATATGTTTGGCCTTTTGGGTTCGGCGATCATTACAGGTGCCGTTGCTGTCTGGTTCTTGAAAAAAAGAAAAGCACTTTCCATTCAGCAAAAACCTATCGAACTCAAGCCTAAGAAACTACGTCCTATTGGCAACTCGTTCGGCGGGGCACTTTTCGGAATTGGCTGGGGAATTACAGGGGCATGTACGGCTCCAGTGTTTATTTTAGTAGGCTGGCGATGGCAAATAGGTCTAGTATGCGTGCTTGGTACATTGCTAGGAACTATTTTGTACGCCGCTGTATCATCTAAATTACCCAAATGAAATTAGCACTCAATCGCGTAGCACCTCCGTTTCAATTTGAAGTTGAAAACGAAAGCGGGGCACAGGTAATCATCGACGCTTCTTCAGAAATTGGAGGAGAAAATAAGGGATTGCGCCCCATGGAGCTGGTTGCATCTGGACTAGCAGGATGCATAGCCATAGATCTTCTATTGATTCTTGAGAAAAAGCGCATCAATACCGATAATTTTAAAATCGCTGTTGAAGCACGCCGCAGGGAGGGGACGCCTTCGCCTTTTGAAGAGATCCATCTGCTGTTTTCGCTGGATCCAACCATTGATCGGGACGTTTTAACTAAAACAATTCGATTGGTGATCGATAAATATTGCTCCGTCAGCGCATCGCTGGCACCACATATCAATGTAACTTTTGAAATACAATCATGAGACGACCAGAAACAATAGCCATTCGCGAACAAAACGAACGAACTGCGAACAAAGAGCACTCCGTTCCTTTATACCTCACAAGCAGTTACGTTTTTGACGATGCAGAGGACATGCGCGCGCAATTTTCAGAAGAAAAGGACGGGCATATATATTCGCACTATGCCAACCCAAATGTGGAAGAGTTTGTCCGAAAAATGGCCTTGCTGGAAGGGGCCGAATCGGGTTGGGCAACGGCAACGGGAATGGCAGCTGTTTTTACCTTATTTGGCGCATTACTAGCCTCAGGTGATCATATTGTTTCTTGTCGCTCTGTATTTGGATCTACGCACCGCTTGTTTACCGAAATTTTCCCGAAATGGGGGATTGCCACCACCTACGTCGATTACAATGATTACGAAGGTTTTGCGAACGAAATCACCGATGCCACAAGGATTGTGTATGTCGAAACCCCCAGCAATCCCGCGTTAGATTTAATTGATCTCAAGCGACTTTCATTGATTTGTAAGGCGAAGAATGTGCTCCTGGTGGTAGACAATTGTTTCGCGACGCCAGTGTTGCAGCAACCCCTAAAATTAGGCGCAGATGTTTCCATACATTCGGCTACCAAATATATTGACGGACAAGGGCGTACCTTGGGCGGGGTGATTCTGGCGAACAGTAAGATTATTCAAGAAGTGAAGTCGTTTGCGCGCCACACGGGACCTGCACTCAGTCCGTTCAATGCGTGGACTTTAAGCAAATCGCTTGAAACCCTGCACCTTCGGATGGAGAAACACTGTCAAAATGCGCTGGAGATTGCTCAAAGACTGGAAGAACATCCCGCAGTTGCCTTCGTGAAATATCCGTTTTTGAAATCCCATCCCGACAATAAAATTGCGCAAGAACAAATGAGCGCTGGCGGAGGAATTGTTACGTTCGAATTGAAATCGGGCTTGCAAGGAGGTAAGGCATTTTTGGATGCATTGGAACTTTTTTCACTCACCGCTAATCTCGGAGATGTACGGAGTATAGCCACGCATCCCGCTTCAACGACGCATTCAAAACTCACGCCCGAACAGCGTCAGGCTGTGGGGATTTCCGACGGATTGGTGCGTTTGTCAATCGGCTTGGAACACATTGAAGACATTTGGGAAGATTTGGAAAAAGGACTTTAAGTGCAATTCTTTAGATTCGCCTTCTTGAGTCAATTGTTTTATCATGGATCTTAAGGTTCTAACGATTTTATTGCCCAAGACTTGTTTAATAATGACATTGCGTGCAAGTGGTATAGGAATCTTTTCGCGCGTCTACGATATGGAAAGGAGAAGTGGTGGTGTGACAGCGACGGCAATCCAAATGTAGCATTTGGTGCGTGTCGTGAATGACTTCATGATTCCCGAAAGAAAATAGTTTGTCTTGTTCTTTAGGAGCGGTTGTTTTCGTAGAAATTGTTCGGTGACAGTTCGTGCAAAGATTGACCGTCGGAAGGGACATTCTTTTTTCGTCCGAATGACAGTACCTGCAGTCTATTTCTAAATCGCTGGCGTGCTTAAGGTGCGAAAATTTGGAAGGGGGCGTATGAATCACAGTCTTAATAGTACCAAACTGTTTTGCATGCGATTTCTTTGAACACGAGAGTATGAATCCAAAGAGCACAAATAGAAAAAGTAAATACCGCACGCTCCGAAGATACAAAATCAGTAGATTTTAATGCGTACCATGTGCTTTCACGAATATTAACGGCTTGAAAGTGGTTTCTCCATCGCGAAAAACTATCTTTGTTCAAAAAATACGTTAAATGTCACAAGAAATTGAAGCAGTAAGCTACTGCGTAGGAATGAGTTTAGGAGGAAGTTTGATGCAACAAAGCCTGGAGGGATTGTCTCCAGAGGTGATTGCAGAGGCTATCAGCGACGCATTCAATGGAAAAGAAATGAAATACTCGCCAGAAGAAGCAAATGGAATTATCCAGAAGTACTTGCAATCTGCGAGCGAAGCAAAATTTGCTGGAAACAAAGATGCAGGTGATGCATTCCTTGCGGAAAACGCGAAAAAAGAAGGTGTTACAACAACTGCAAGTGGATTGCAATTTGAAGTAATTAATGAAGGAGAAGGCGAGAAGCCATCGGCAACAAGTTCTGTTACGGTACATTACCACGGTACTTTGATCGATGGAACTGTTTTTGATAGCTCAGTGCAACGCGGAGAACCAGCTACGTTTGGTGTAAATCAGGTGATCAAAGGATGGACAGAAGCTCTTCAATTGATGAACAAAGGAGCAAAATACCGTTTGTACATTCCACAAGATTTGGCGTACGGAGCACAACCGCACCCAGGAGGTCCAATCGAGCCATACATGGCCTTGGTTTTTGATGTAGAATTATTAGATATCGCTTAATGAAAACATGGTTCCTATTACTTCCATTGGCAGTGCTTGTAGCATGCGGGGGAGAAGATGCGGATGAGAAAAAAGATGCAGGAAAGGAGAAAGTAGTTCTCAAATCCGATAAAGACAAACTCTCGTATACACTCGGGGCCAAACAAGCCTACGATATCCTCAATGC
>JBNKGN010000251.1:0-5432 GCA_050289845.1 Crocinitomicaceae bacterium
GGCTCCGAGTGACACGAAATTCGAAAGAATAAATACCGTTAGAAAAACGCTCAGACAAATTCCTGCCGCAGGAGGATGCACTCCGATAATCACCCCGAGTGAGGTCGCAACACCTTTTCCCCCGCGGAATCCTGCAAATAGTGGCAGTACATGCCCTAAGACGGCACAAAGTGCGGCAATCAACTGCACATTGATCAATGCATCCGATCCCCACGCTCCCACACCAAAAATGAGGGGCAATGTCACCGCAAAAGCGCCTTTGAGGATATCAATGCTCAAGACTACGATTCCTGGCTTCTTGCCCAAAACACGAAACGTGTTGGTTGCTCCTGCATTTTTGCTGCCGTGTTCGCGAACATCGACACCGTATTTCATCTTTCCTAACCAAACTGCTGTGGGAATCGATCCCAGCAGGTAGGCGCTTGTTCCAAATATAAAATAGTCAATCATTACTCTGTAAACAATTCCATGAACACTGTTCGGTACGCGGAATTGTTGGTTAATTCGTATTTAAAGTTTTTCGTTTTTCGTTTGTCCTCTTTCATTTCAGACAACGTGGTACTGAGTTCAGTATCTCCTGTTTTCATGTACAAGGTACCATCTTTCTTTGTCATGGTATAGTGCATGAAGTAATCGCGTCCACCAGGAATATCGATCATCATCGTGAATTTGTCGGCACCACCTCCAGAATAAATCTGCTGAAAGAATGCACGGAATGGGACGTACTTCATTACGGGCTTACCGAACATGTTCACAAGCACTGCGCTTTGCACATTGGTAATCAATCCCGTCGTTTGATTTCCTGAGAACGAGCTCAAGCGAATCCCTGAGATTGTCATGGAATAATCCAATCCCTTCGGTACTTTTTTCACCTCTCCCTTCGTAACGAAATCGGCTTTAAAATCTTCTGCCGTTTTCACATCTTCCCAGGTACGAATCGCCTGATCTAAAGTCGTTGACTGGAAATCTGCAGGTTTGAGACCTTCTACTCCATTAATACGCTCGGCAACATCTTGCATCATTCCTTTGTCCAATGCCATATCGAAGCGCGCAGTAACGTTCATCGATGTTTCTCCGGTTGTTTGGTTGTAGTTGACCACTCCGACAGCATCAACAGTTGCATCGCCGAAATCCATTCCAAGGGAAATTTCCCCATCTCCATTCATTGAGCAACTTTCTGTGTGAAGCGCAATAAAATTTCCTACTTCGAGGCGGTTGATCAATTTCTCCCGCGATCCAATCTGGAACTCATTTGCTTCCTCATTGAATTGAAGGTAACCGCTTGCGGTCATCACAATTGGATCGGAAGGATCAACTAAAGTAGAAAGGAAAGTAGGATACAGTCCAAGACTATCTGTGGCTGGTGAATCGCGCCATACGATTCCCGCAGAAATCGGATTTCCTTCGAGGTCTTTCATCGATTTTCCTACTGGAATTTGAATGTTTTTCGGATCGATTTCGGATGTAAACGCCATCCAGTTGCGATCAAATTTGTCGCACGAATGGTTGATCCGTGTGGCACCACTAAACAAGATCAAAGGATTGGCCGCTCGAATGGCAACATCGCCGTAATAATCAAACTTTTCGGATAGTTTAAAATTATCAGCTTCCGTTACTTTTCCAGAAGCACGTGTTTGGAACGAAGTATCTGGTTTTATATCATTCATGGCTATGTAGTAGACATTACTATCGATATCATAATACGGATAGATTCCAGAAGCGGTATAATCACGACGCGCGTTGATTTCTACCTCTGCTTTTTCGAACTGGTGGTACTTCGTGATGTAGTTGGCAACAATTCTTGCATTGAAGAACTTGTCCATTTTCGCTTTCTTGCGCACCACGACTTTCATACTGTCTGGATAAATTCGGGCATCTGCCACGTCGATATATTCCACTTCATCACATGAAATCACTTTCTTTCGAACGTTGAATCGTGCTTTCGGCGCTCGGAATTGCAGTGAATCTTGATTTCGATGCGTTGAGAAGAAGTTCGGTCCTTTCAAGTCAACTCCCTGATCGATAGCGATATCTTTGTCTGCAGCGCGTTCCATTTCAATCTCTTCGTTGTCCATGTACCAAGTGAATTTGTCCATCATACACATGTATTGGTTCACAGGGAAATGCACTTCAGATTCACCAGCATTGGAATTAAATTCTCCCATCCGTTCTTTGAAGGACACGTGCGCACTAACGTTTTCCGTATTAAACGCTAGGGGATCTTCATCAACGGCGGCTTTGTCTTCATTTTTCAGGTTAAAACTGGCGGTATCCGCGTCGACATCCCACCTTTTGTACGAGAATCCATCCGAAATGAGCGTCGCACGCTTCAAATCCATCAACCCTCTTCCCGTCATTCCTTCGGGGCGAATAATCAAGGTACCTCTTAAAGAACACTCTCCGTCGAAGAACTCCAATTCCTTTTGAGGTAAGGAACTCGCCCGCAATATATTTTTTCGAGGCACATAAGAAATGTAGGCTTCGTCTGATTTCACCGGAGGAAACTCCACTCCTTTTTCACTAGGACGATTGATAAAGTTCACAATCCCTACGGTAGAATCCGGTAAGAAGGCAAAAAGCGAGTTTTTCAGTGTCTCTGACGTCGAATTGATAAAATTGATTGTTCCGTTCCCCTGCAATCCATTGTTCGATAAGAGGATTTTATTTTCGTATTTGGCATCGCTTCCGTAGAATGTATATCCACCCGAAGGTGCCACTGTATTGAACCCGAAAGAGTAATCTGGCATAATTTTCACAGGTTCATTCATCCGTGGAAAAATCCCTGCAGATGTCAAATAGCCTTTGAAATATTTACCGCGTTCCACAAAATTATGCAGTGTATCCAAAGTAAATGGTTCCAATGTGTAATAGAATCGAGCGCTATCGTAGGCGCCACGATAAATATCTCTATCGTTGTAATAGATTTTACCGCTATTTTCCGCAATTAACCGTGGATACATATCAAACAAGGGGTTTTTCCCTGATTTGTTGTTTTTATGATCGATAATCAGTGTCCCAGAGATCCCGTGAATTTCACTGGTCATGCGCACCAATCCTGGACCATCTTGTGGACGCATAGGAGTGACATTGAGAACCGTTTCTTTTGTCTCTAGCAATTTAATGGTAAAATCGTCATAGGTAAAATTCGCCGCTACCGTATTGATTTCTGCTTTTCCAGCAAACACCCATCCAGAGAAATTAAAATCACGGTTTTTGCGTACCAAAACTTCATTTTCATTCGGTAAAATATTCGTGCTTTTCTTTTGAGACAGCATCACGTTGTCAATCGCGTAGATATTTAAATTGAGTGTTGTGAGATCCAAATGTGCGTATTCGGTCATCATTCGACGTTTCTCGTTGACATCATTGAATAACGAATCGATATAACTCAGATACTCATCTTGTTTGATCTCTAATTTCGTTTTCCCCTCCAATTGCGGTGCACTCTTCGGACGCTGATCCGAAACGAAAATAATATTGTCATAATCAAGTGTCCCTGCTTTTGCCTTTACGAAAGTGATCAACTTATTGTTGATATGCACCATGTCTTGTTCGGTATCAAAGTTGATAAATCCAAGATTGGACAGTTGCACCAAAATTGGTGTTGCTTGCTCTTTCGTGAGTCCTAAGGCGGATGATGCTTTCCCCGAATTCATACTCTGTTCGTCGTATTTGTATGAATAGTTGGCCAGTGCCACTAACGGGTGAACGGAAGACAGACCTTGCAATCGATCGTAGAGACGTTCATCGAAGAAATTTGCCGACTCAAAACGCGCCATTCGCTTTTCGGGACCTGTACCGAATTCGTAAGTAAAAGACAGCTCATCAGAATCGACATCCCAAAGAATTCTTGGGACAAAAATCTCCAGTTGATGGTACTGATCTTGAAAAGCTGCCTGACCAATACCAGAAGCCGTTCGCGCTAACTGTACCGATTTATTTTCCAGATCGTAGAGAAAATCCAATCCTGGATGATAAATAGAATCTCCTGTGCTTAAATAAAGTGACGTTTCAGCACGTCCAATACGAATGCGCTTGGCATCGACAATAATTTGTGCAGATCGCGCCACGATAAAATCCTGTCCGTTTCGTTTTAGCACAATGCGCGAAGGTTGTGTATTGGTTCCTGTACCAAAAAAACTTGCTCCTTTTAACTCAAAACCACCGACATAATCGACGTTTTCCACAATATTTTCAATTTCGAGCGACTTTTTAAACGAGAGAAATTGTGGAAATTCTACGGTCTCGTCACCACTAATTTTCGATGCTCGTTCTGCCAAGCGACCTTGAATAGCTTCTTTGAAATAAGGACTGGTTAATGTCACCGTATCGATATTAAAAGAGGATCGTTTTGTGGAAACATTGAATGAGTTCAGCTCCGCATACGTTTGTGCAGCATCCAAACCAACGCGTTCCCAGGTAATTGTTCCGCCTTTTCCTTCCCATTTTTTCAAGTTTGGATCGTAGGTTCCACTGGTTTTGATCACATTTATGCTATCGACAATTTTGTTTTTGGATTCGACACGACAAACGAGATTTCCACCAGAAAATATGATCACGGCATTCTTTTGACTTTCGAATTCGTACGTTCCTCCGATATAATACCAGCTAAAATCGGACGATTCAGCAATGCGCCCTTCCGAAAAGAATCCCGCCGAAAACTCGATAAAATCAGAAAATTTGGTTTTCGTTTTGTTTTCAATGAGTTTGTCGACGGTTGCGTGCCATGCATTAAAACTTTCCGAAGATTGTTTGTTTTCCACGAACGCACATACCGAGAAGATGTAATGAAAAACTTCAGGATAGGTCCCAAAACGCTTTTCCACTAAGGTATTGCAAGTCGCGACCATTTTTGTAAAATAGGCGTCAGGAAACTCCGTTGATTCCAATAACAAAGGCTCTAATTTATCTTTAGCAAAAGCTTTGGATTCTCCTTTACCGAACTCGCTGATTTGCTTCTGAAATTCTTTGACAAATTTGGCTCTATCGTTTTCATACGTTTGCGCCGAGGCATCCAAAATCAAAAGCGTGAGCAAGCAGGAAAAGAGCGTTTTCATCCACATAATTAGCGTGTTTTAGTTCGTTTTAGTCAATTGAATGGCTGCCCATTCGTCTTTTTGAAAGCGTTTTTGCAACTGCAATCCATACGGCGCGCAAAAAGCAATCATTTCATTCACATCTGAATCAAAGAAACCACTCAAAAGCAAAATACCCCTACTTTCTAAAGCGTTGGCATAGGTTTCCATGTGACTTTTCAGCACATTTTTATTGATGTTCGCAATAATCAATCCAAATTTCTCGTCGCCTAGAAGGTCTACATCACCACATTTCACCTCGATTTTCTCGGCATGGTTCATGGCAACATTCTCTCTGGCATTTTCAGCAGACCAATCTTCAATATCAATTGCAAGAATTCGCTTGGCACCGAGTTG
>JBNKGN010000252.1:0-5383 GCA_050289845.1 Crocinitomicaceae bacterium
CGCAACAGGGATTGCTGCCAATTGCGTACAAAATCATCGCGTCTCATAGAGTAAAGATGGTGCAATTCGAACCTGTCGGTCACTTGATGATCTCCGGTATAGGTAATCCACACGTGGTTCTGATCACTTATTATTTTTTGCCCAAATGTCGTATTCAAGCAAACGATTGCAAAGACAATCAATATATTCTTTTTCGTCATTTTATCTCTTTTTAAATTTCGATAACAGCTTCAACCATATTGGTTACTGCATCATGAGTATCGTCAATTAATACTCCTTTTAATTTCAATGTGCCTTCCTTTAGTTTTTCCTTAAAAAAATCGATCCTAGCCAGAACTTCTATTTGATCCATCAAATACCGCTTCATTACTTGTTTTTGGAGTGCAATTGCTGCTTTTGGCGACACGCAACATTGTTCGCGAGAATTCCCATCGTTTCTATCCTCACTCGGGCAATAAGGGCGCGTATCTCCATCTTTAACGTACGAAATTAGCGCGCAATCATAGTGCGATGAAATCACAATAGTTTTCACGTTCTCCACTTCAATACTGTATCGCAATTGCTCCAGACAAAGCATATCATTCCGACTTATTCTTGTCGCAAAAATGGTTGAAACACGCACCAAATCTGAGGATTTGATTTGATTTCCAGCGTAACAATCATTACAATAGATGAAAAGCGTTTTTTCTGAAATGTCATCAACAAATTGACTTATCGATTTTTTCATTTGTTGTTGGTATTAATTTCTATTTGATGGATTCGCAAATTTCCATTCCAATTTTGATCAATTTGGGCAATTCACTAGTGCCTTTGATCCCACCTTCGAGATGTATCAAAAGACTTTTTCCGTTACCGCTAAAAAACACGGCGTCCATGGACGTGAATTTATCGAGAAGCGATTCGTTAAAAAATGCGCGCGTTGCCTCCTCATTCAGGGATCTCAATTCGTATTTCTTAGAAAATTCAGGGTGCTCCTTGAAGTTGATATCCTCGTTTCCGACAGCTCCTTTGAGCGTTTCGATGAATCCCGCGCGGTACATATAAAACTCAGGAATCGACGAGAAACCAGACATTTTCAATACCGTTGTGGTCGTTATGTTTTCCGTTGATTGCGCTCCCGACACTACTGTAACATCAGCCAATCTGAAAGAAATGCCTTCCCTTTCGAAAGAGATCACATTTTCGATGGATTTTATCACTTTACGAATACTGAATTGATAAAATTGCCACGCATCTACTCCGGTATCCCGGTTTTCAAATGTGTACTGATGCTCTTGCGCAAATTCCAAAACTTGCAAGGTGCGTGTAGTAATGGTCGATTTTTTCCGTAGCTGACGTTCTCTCTTCTCTCGTGCTGCCAATGGGTGATTTGACACTGGATTTAAAGCCTCTGTGTTGACGATGTGAACTTCGCGACCTTTCATTTTAGCGAGTCTCGCGTAATCTTCCAAATGCTCCATCACTGTGTGATCGACAAACGTTCCATCTGTAAAATCCAAAATAAGCTCAGGATATTTCTCCGCTTCCTTGTCCATTTTTTTCTTAAGCGATAAGTAGTTAGAGAAAATGTTAGCCCCTTGAAGATGGAGAATTTTCACTCCTGCTTTTGTCTCAACGCGGACATGTGATTTGAAGAGTTCTTTCATTTTCGTTCCTTTAAATACGACCAACACGTATTTGAACAAAATTCCAATCGCAATTCCAATAATCAAGTCTGTGGCCAATACAGCAACCAATGTCACAATGAAAATTTCGAATTCCATCAGACCAATTTTAAACATGTGCTTGAACTCCTTCGGAGATGCCAATCGAAAACCTGTGAACACCAACATCGCCGCAAGCGCAGAAATAGGAATCATCTCGATAATAAACACACCGACAAGCAAGTACACCAATAAGAAGGTTCCGTGGAAGAAGTTAGACCATTGGGTTTTCGCTCCGTTATTTACATTTGCGGATGAACGAACGATCTCAGAAATCATCGGCAATCCACCGATAGCTGCTGCCAATGAAGATCCTGCTCCCATTGAAATAAGGTCTTTGTCCAAATCTGATTCTCTTTTGTAAGGATCCAAACTTTCTACCGCCTTGGCGCTCAACAAACTTTCAATTGCAGAAACCAAAGCAAATCCAGTTACTGCTACCCAAAACGGTGAAGTTCCGATTTTCTCAAAAGAAGGAAATTGAATTCCGCCTTCTCCCAACAAATGATGTGGCATTTCTACCATCGCCAAATGGTCTGTTCCTAAATAAGCGGCGAGTGGAATTGTACACAACAAGACCCACATTGGAGCAGGGATTAGTTTGATCCACTTAACTTTCAGCATGGGATGAACAATAAGGATAGAAAGTGCCACTCCGGCAATAGACATCGCATAGGGGTTAATCTTCGAGAAGGCGTAGGGAATTTGACCCGCAATCTCCAAAATTTCCCCTTTGGGTGAAGGTGCTCCGATAGCTGGGTAAAATTGTTTGATAATAATAATAACTCCAATTGCAGCCAGCATTCCATGCACCGCAGCGGACGGGAAGTAATCGCCTACTTTTCCAACTTTCAAAAAGCCAAAAAGCGCCATAATTAATCCTCCAACGAGAATCGCTCCGAGTGCATGAGGATAACCTGCAAATCCTGTTTCTGCACCAGCGCCCCCCATTGATTGGGCTGCTCCCAATGAAATCACAATCAATCCTGCAGCAGGACCACTAATTGTTACGAAATTTCCAGAAATTCTGGAAGCAAGTATTCCACCAACAATAGCAGTGATCAATCCTGCCAAAGGAGGTACTCCAGAGGCGATTGCAATTCCTAAGCACAAAGGCAATGCAATAAGTGAGACACTGAATCCAGCCAAAAGATCATCTTTAAAATGCGCTTTTAATCCTGCGATTCCTCTTTTAGGTATGTTCATAGTATTCATATCAATGTTTTTTTAAAGTCAAATATTTTTATGCCGTTCTATTGGCAATTGGTCTAAATGTTTTGGGACTATTTCCCAGGAAAATTCGAATGTACATACGCATTAAAGCGATCCCTTCCAGTACGAAATTGATGGAGACGAATACCGCAAGTCCAATTTGGGTTTCTCGGATATGTGTAAAAATCAAATCCTCCCCTAAAAATGTTGTGGTGATCGGAAATCCTGCCAATGCCAAACAGCTCAGCAAGAATATAAAAGCGCTCCATTTGTGGTCTTTCACCAAGCCGTAAAAGCCGTCTAGCTCGAACGTTTCTTTTTGTTTTAATCGATACAACGTAACAAAACCAACTAGTCCTGCCACGGCAATTCCACTCAGGTAAAAAATAGAATCCCAGATACTGAATGTATCGTTCAATGAAACGGCCAAAACGATCCAACAATGGCTTAGAATTGCAAGCAACCAGGCAAGAAATACATTGCGTCGAAGCGTGAAAGCTTTGACGGTTAACAGCAATGCAATTCCACTAAAAATAGCCGGCAAATTATAGGCTCTGAATTCTTCCAGGTAGCGATCATTCGCAATGAAATAGGCGAAAACAGCAAAAAGGATCAAAGAAGGAATTGTTATACGCTTGACTCCGAAGAAACGCATCAGATTTCCAACGTATTTAACGGGAGACCAAAGGAATTTGTACAGTAACTTGTCTATGTTAAACTCCTGAATACCCAACATAAACAGCGTATTTCGCCAGCGTTTTATTGAGCGCGAATCGTTTCGTTCCACTTGCGGTTCAAAATTGTAATATTGTTCGCGCAATTTGTATGTCACCACAGATGGACTAATCAACAATTGGTACGCACGTAAAAATGCGTTTCCAGTGAGGTGAAACAGTGCAACCCATTCAAAACCTAGCGCTACTTCAATAAAAATGATTCCGATTTGAGCAATGGATGAATACGCAATTTGCCCTTTTACCGAGCCTTGCGAACGAGCCGTAATGGTTGCAGAGACTGCTGTTGCTACTCCCATCAAAATCATTAGCACTTTCACGGCGACGATCTCGCTCCAAAACACTTGTGTTCTCAGCATTAAAAAGACACCAATATGCACCGCTACCGAACCGTAAAAAATGGCCGAAGAGGGCGTTGGTCCTTCCATTGCACGTGCAAGCCATGATGAATAAGGTAGTTGCGCAGATTTTGCAGCTGCGGCTGTCAATAAGGACAATCCGATCACCAATCCTACGGCAGGATATTCAAGCAAATGCGTGTGCACCAACTCCGAATTATTCAATTGTTCAAACGTGATATTCTCATGCCACAAATGGTGACTCAACCACATGGAAAGTAGAATTCCAATATCTGCAATGCGATAGATCGAGAAAATTTTGAGTCCATTCTTCACAGGGAGATAGCGATCTCTGTAGAAGGCGATCAGTAAAAAGGAAGAAACTCCAAGCACCTCCCATCCAATAAACAGGGTTTCGAAGTTTCCGGAGAAAATAATTACCTGAATTCCGAAATAAAACAGAATGATGGTGTTAAAGAATCGCTTGTAGCCTTCCTCTCTGTGCAAATAATAACGGCTGTATACCGCAATCAAGTACGTGAGAATGGAGGACATCATCAGATACGTTGCCGTCACTTTATCGAAATACAAATCGATAAAGAAACTATAGTCTTCAGCTGCGTAAATGGTGATTTCCTTGATATTCAGATTCGGCATTCCTGCACACAGAAACCAAAATACAAATGCCGTCGCAAGTGTCGTTTGAATTCCGATTGTGTAGAAAATGGTTCTCGAAAGAGTCCATTCATAGCGCGCAGGAACAATTAAACTAATGATAAATCCAAGGGCTGGAATGATCAAAAATAGGGGGAGAAATTTTTCCATTTCTTTCTAGTTTAAATGATACACGGGTAACTGCATGCGTTCTGATTCAAAAACAGCCGATAAATCGTCTATTTTCGGAATCGCTTGCAACTTGGTTTGATATCGGTGAAAAGCGTCCTCCCGGAAGACATATAGTTCCCCGTCGTAAGGATTCAGAACACTCAACTTCAACCATTCATTTCTATACCATTCGTAGGTAGAGGGGTTGGATTGAATCGTTTTCAATACGATTGCCGGGTCGTGTTCTACGATCATCATCAAGCGGAGCGGGTCGTGTACTTCTGTCATCTGCGTGGGCAAGCCTGTACGCAAATCCCCTTCTATTCCATTCACGACACCATACAACCCCACAACATTGTGCGGAAGTTTACTACCTGCCCCCAACTTCTCGCAATCAACACTTGAGAAATAATATTCGAGGTTGATTCCCCCACAAACTGGCGTTGCAGCGTTGAGGATTCCTGCAAGGAGTTTGCCTTCTGGATCCTGCTTGTAATCGTATGAATTCAAAAAGGCCCGCTGATCAAGAAAGACGTTTCTTGTCATGTCGCGATTTCCAACCACACACAAG
>JBNKGN010000253.1:0-5376 GCA_050289845.1 Crocinitomicaceae bacterium
GGTCTTGAAGACGATGAAGAAGCGAGTCGTTGGATCAACTATTTGGATTATTACTTCAGTGAGGGAGATTTGGAGTACGTAGATTTCGAACCGTCTGATCGTGACATCAACCGCGATGTCTTTGATTTGAATTGGGATCGCCGATTCTACTACAACGATCCTGAATTGGTGCCACTTTTGGCGGATATGTACTATCCAGAACCAGAACGTTTTTACAAGCGTCGCGAAATTGATACAAGAAAATTGATCTTCGATTACTATTGGATTGATTACGTGGAAGCGGCAAAACGTGGACGTATCGATATCGTGCCAAACGCATACAATAATAATGGAGTGAAGTTGGTGCAAAATCACCGTGAACTTAACACGCCTCCACATCCGTTTACAAAAGAACCGCAAGGTCAAGACTTGGATTTGTCACAAGGTGGTGATGGAATTAACAAGAAAGGACAATCGAACGCGATTCGTGGTCACGCGAACCGTCAACGTTTCATCATTGACGAAAGAATCAATGTATATCCTGATACACTTTGTTGGGTTCGTGATTTTACCTACTCTTTCCACGATCCAATGACCAATATGTATTTCTGGCATCCAGCGTATGATAATTATCCAGTGGTTGGTGTTACATGGCAGCAAGCGAAAGCTTTCTCTGTATGGCGTACACAATTGTTGAATAACTGGTTGGTTTCCATGGGAGATTTGTTCGTGAATGATTTCCGTTTGCCTACAGAGGCGGAATGGGAAAGAGCATCACGTGGAGATTTAGAGTTGTCACAATACCCTTGGGGGGGACCTTATATTCGTAATGAATCTGGTTGTTTCCTTGGAAACTTTAAGCCGATGAGAGGACGCTATTTCGAAGATGGTGGTTTCCATACGGTGAAAGTATTCTCTTACAACCCGAATGGATGGGGATTGTACTGTATGGCTGGAAACGTTGCAGAGTGGTGTGAAACTGCTTACGACGAGTCGATGTACGAATTTTCTCATGATTTGAATACAGATTACCGATACAATGCAATGGACTGGGATCCACCGTCAATGAAACGCAAGGTGTTGCGCGGAGGTTCTTGGAAAGATATCGGATACTATTTGAGAAATGGAACGCGTACTTTCGAGTACCAGGATACTGCAAAATCATACGTTGGTTACCGTAACGTAATGACACACCTAGGTCGCGGTGGACGTGACTTCACAAAAGAAGGTGGCGAGGAAATTCGTAGCGACATTCAACTTCGCTAAGGATAAATAAACAACAAACTATAGTAGTAAAATTTAAACCCTAAAAACAAGGAAAACTATGAAACCAGGAAGTAAAGGATGGAAGAAGTTTATGGCGAAGCTGTATGGATTTGGTGCAGCTGTTGTAATCGTCGGAGCATTGTTTAAAATTCAGCATTGGCCTTTCGCAGGACCTATGCTTATTGTCGGACTGAGTACAGAAGCCCTAATCTTCATCTTCTCAGCATTCGAACCAATTCACGAAGATCCAAATTGGGAATTAGTGTACCCAGAGTTAGCATTAGGTCATTCAGATGATTTAGATCACGATAGCCTTCCGGCTGCAAGCGGAAGAGGTGGACGTGGAAACGGAATCACAGATGAGCTAGATAAAATGCTGGAAGAAGCAAAAATTGATAGTGCATTACTAGAGCGTCTAGGAGACGGTATGCGTTCACTCGGAGATAACGCCGCTCAATTGAAAGGTGTTACTTCTGCAGCCGCAGCAACTGACTCTTACGTGGATAGCTTGCAAGCAGCTTCGAATAAAGTAGCAACATTGTCTGAAGCATACGAAAGAGCATCTGTTGCGATTTCTGGAATGACTTCATCACAAGAAGAAGGGCAATCATTCGGTGAGCAAATGCAAAAAGTTTCTAAGAACTTGGCTGCATTGAACAACGTTTATGAACTTCAATTAAAAGGTTCTTCTGCGCACTTGGAAGCAACAGAGAAATTCCAAGGGCAAGTTTCTGAAATGATGAAAAATCTTTCGGATTCAGCTGAGGATACACGCCGTTACAAAGAAAACATGGCAATGTTGTCTAAGAACTTAACAGATCTTAATTCCGTTTACGGAAACATGTTGAAAGCTATGACCATTACTAAAGGATAATCCCTTAGTAATACTGTAAATACTATTGTTAACCAATAAAAATTTATTGAATCATGGCAGGAGGTAAAGAAACCCCGAGACAGAAGATGATCGGTATGATGTACTTAGTACTGACCGCACTTCTGGCTCTTAACGTATCAAAATCTATACTCGACGCATTCGTTGCTATCGAGGAAAATATCCAAAAAGCGAATATCGTTCAAGCGGATCGTGGTTCTGGATTCTTTAAAGACGTTGAGGAAGAGTTGACGGCGACTAAAGGAGCAGACCAAAAAGCGAAGAAAGAAAAACTTAACTACGTTCTTAGCAGAATGCAGGCGATCGACAAGGAAACTGAAAAGATGATCGAGTCGATTGATAAGTTGAAGATGGATATCCTTAAAGAAGCAGGTGAGCAAATTACCACTTTCAAGGATAAAGATCACTTGACAATTATGTGGAAAAAACGTGATGGTATTATGCCTGCACGTATGAATTTGTCTGCTGTTCAAGGTATGGACAAATATGATGAGCCTATGCGCATCATGGGAGTTGCTGACAATATCAAAAAACCAACCGGAAAAGGGTTGCAATTGTGGAATGACTTCAACGACTATCGTGCAGCTATCGTTAAGTTGACGGCGGAGTATGAGATGCCAGGTTCTGGTAAGAAATTCTCTATCGACACAAAACCAATCAATGAGTTCAAAAGCAATGCAGATTTGCAAAAGCAAGTGACTGCTATGGTGGACGGATCGAAAGCAAACTTGAAAGAAGACCGTCAGGTATTGATCGATCTTTACATGATGCTTACGAAGTTGGAGAAAAACGAAGTGCATGACGAAAAAGGTGTTCACTGGATTGGTATGACTTTCGATCACGCACCTTTGGTAGCTGGTATCGCTGCGTTGTCATCAATGCAACAAGATATCTTGTCAGCACGTGCGTTGGCTTTGGCTAACTACAAATCAAAAGTTTCAACAGGTGAATTCTCATTTAACAAGATCGAGCCATTGGCATACGGTCCTGGAGTTGTAAACAGAGGAGACGAAGTTCAAATCAAAGTAATGATGGCTGCTTATGACTCTGACAACCAACCTACAGTTACTGTGGATGGTATGCCAGATGCGAAAGTGGAAATTGGCGGAGGTCAAGGTGTTGTTAAATTGAACGCTAGCGGTGGAAGTATGAAAATTACAGGTACTGTTGCAATCAAAAACAAATCTGGAGTTCCGAAATCTGGAAAATGGGAGCAAGAAATCATCGTAATGGAGCCATCTGGTTCTATTGAGTTGACAGACTTGAACGTATTGTACCGTGGATATGATAACAAAGTAGAAGCGACAGCTTCTGGTTATCCTGAAACACTACTTACAGGTTCGAATGCTTCTGTTTCTCGATCAGGTAAAGGATATATTGTTCGTCCAGGTAATGGAAAACAAGCATTCTTGACAGTTTCAGGAAAAGACAAAGAAGGTAAAACATTCCAGTTGAAACGCGGTGAATACCGTGTAAGTAACCTTCCAGATCCAGTTTTGTTCTGGGGTTCTGCGAAGAGTGGAGGAAAAGGTTCACGTACTTCACGCTTGCTTCAAGCGAAGTATCCACCTGAAATTCCATTGAATGCAAACTTTACAATTGTTAGTTGGACATGTTTTGCTCCAGGTTTGAGAGGTGCGCCTCCGACAGGTCCTGGTGGAAATATTGCCGCTGCCGGAGCTTTGATTAATGCAGTACCTCCAGGGACTGGAGTAAGTTTCAACTGTACGGTGCGTGGTCCTGATGGAGTCGCTCGTCAGATTGGAGGTTCTTGGTCGCTGTAACCTTTTGCAATTGATTCGTTACATTGTAAATTGCCCTAGAAAATAAATGACTATGAAAAAAGTTTTTGTTGCATCTTTAATAACACTCGCGTTCTCTGTTTCCGCTCAGGAGGAGATCAAGGGAGGACCGGTAAATGTACCTTCGGAAGGTATTATTGACGGTGTCTTCATTCAGGAACACATTCCTACAAAACGAATGATCCCTTATGAGTTTGTTCGCGAAGCGGATGCGATCTGGAGTAGAAGAGTGTGGGAATCAATTGACTTGAGAGAGAAAATCAATCATCAGTTGTACTACCCATTGGATGAAATTTCTCGTACCGGAGTTTGGACGAAAAATGCTTCCCGATGGAGTTTGTGGACGATTATTCGTACGCACGTTTTAAACGGAGATTTGACCGTGTTCTCTCCATTTAATCCGATCCTTCTTGGATTTGGTGGAATGGATGGTGATCAGTTGAAATACCCAATTAAACCACAACCAGGGTTGAACTTCTATACCGATTCGGCGTTTCAAAATCAATTGACACGCTATATTGCGGAAGTTGGACAACCAGGTACAATTCCGCGAATTGACGAAGATCCAAATTCACCAACTTTCGGAGACCCTCTGATTGTTACTGATGCGAATGGAATGCAATCGTTTGTATACGATCCACCAGATACTACCTGGTTTGTGTCTGAGGACATCGTTCAATACCGCTTAAAAGAAGATTGGTTCTTCGACAAAGAGCGTTCAGTATTGGATGTACGTATCATTGCAATTGCGCCAGTTCGCTATCGCACAGAAAAGGATCCGAATGGACAAGTACAAGTTACCGGAATGGAAGAAATGTTCTGGTTATACTTCCCACATTGTCGATTCGTGTTTAATAACTATTTTGTCTACAACGACAAGAACGATGCACAATGGATGAGTTTTGATGATTTGTTCTGGAAACGTCGCTTCAACGCGATTGCCTACAAACAAAGTAATACATTCGACAGAGATATTGAAACATATCGAGTAGGTGTAGACGCTTTGTGGGAGTCTGAACGCATCAAAAACGAAATTCGAAATATTGAGCACGACGTTTGGTCGTTCTAATACAAGAAAGAATACTTTGGAAACCCCGACATTCATTTGAATCGTCGGGGTTTTTTATGTAACTCAACAGCATAGATTCGTTATAAGGATGATGCCCTTTCATCCTTAAATCTATGTCCCATGAAACACATTTTCTTGGCATCAGCATGTATGGCAATCTCCACCATAATGATGCAAAACAACGCAAACGCGCAAGGTCCTTTGCACAGTCCGTCACCTGGAATTATTGACGGAACTTTTATTCCAGAACACATTCCCACAAAACGTTTGGTTCCCTATGAACACGTCCGAGAAGCGGATCTCATTTGGAGCAAACGCGTTTGGTCGTATATTGATCTTCGAGAGAAAATCAATCATCCTTTGTATTA
>JBNKGN010000254.1:0-5368 GCA_050289845.1 Crocinitomicaceae bacterium
CAATGGAAGAAGTCTGAGTACATTGGTAGCTAATGAAACGGTGCAGAAGTTAAAGCAGTTTAATAAGGAGCAGGGAGGAAGTATGTTCATGGGCTTATTGGCAAGTTGGACGTTACTATTGAGTCGCTACAGTGGACAAAACGATATATTAATCGGAACACCAATTGCTGGAAGAGACCACTTGGACCTAAAAGACCAAATAGGGTTCTATGTAAATACGCTAGTAATCCGAAGCACGATTAATCAACAAGATCAATTTGTAGAACATTACGCAAAAGTTAGACAAGTATTGCTTTCGGCATATGATCATCAAGCGTATCCATTCGATAGATTGGTAGACAACCTATCTTTAAAGCGCGATACAAGTCGAAATCCATTGTTTGATGTGATGATCAACTTACTTGAACCGCAAGATGGACGTTTGGTAAGTGGTGCTACAAAAGAATTATCAAGTAATGCAATTACAGCAGACGGGCAATTAACTCCGAAGTTTGATTTGGATATAACTGCTCAGGAAAGAGGCAATGAACTTTATTTGAATGTAATTTACAATGAGGACATTTTTGAAGCCTCTTTTGTTGAGCAACTCATCAATCACTACAAGTCTTTGCTCTCAAGGTTATTGCAAGAACCAAATCAAGAAATCGGAAAGGTTATCTACCTGACCCAAGAGGAAGAACGGCGACAATGTAATCGATTTAAAGAGATAAAGCAGGACCGCGGGAAGTCATTCTTGAAAGTCATTCAAGAGCAAATGATGCGCACACCAGATGCTATTGCAATTGTAACAGATAAGAGGGAACTGACTTACCGACAAGTTGATGAACTTTCGAACCAGTTGTCACACTTCATACGCACAGAATACAATGTACAACCAGATGCATTGGTTGGAATTAAGCTCGAAAGAAATGAATGGCAGATAATTTCGCTTCTCGCTGTTTTAAAGGCGGGTGCGGGTTACTTACCGTTTGATCTTGAACACCCGAAAGAACGGATTACTAAAATTGAATCTGCTAGCGGAATAAAATTCAGTATTGACGGTGAACTGATTACTGTTTTTGAAAAGGAGATGACTTCCTATTCGAAAAATTACGAAAGTGTAGAACGAACCGATGATAGTATTAGTTATGTCATTTACACATCTGGTTCAACGGGTCAACCAAAAGGCGTTGTACTGACAGACAAAAGTGTAAGCAATTACCTGAATTGGGCGTCGGACTATTATTTAGATGGTACACATGAAAGATTTGCCTTCTTTACATCGCTTGCCTTTGATCTCACCGTTACAAGTATTTACACTGCGCTGATGCGCGGAGCAAGCATTCGTGTTTATGATGCAGCGATGACAATAGGAGGTGTATTAGAAGGTGTATTCGGTGTATCAGGTGATGTTGACATCGTAAAAATGACACCATCTCATGTTACTTTACTCAAGGATCTAGGATTAGAAAAGAGCAACGTTCGTAAGGTAATTCTAGGAGGAGAACAACTAAAAAGAGAACATTTAGAAATACTTGAAAATCTGAATGAATCTATAGTAGTTTATAACGAGTACGGACCCACGGAAACAACGGTAGGAACAACGGTTTCCAGACTGAAATCAACGGCTGAGATTATTCATATTGGTGAACCGATTAGCAATGTCAGTGCCTATATTCTGGATGAAAATCAAAATCTGATTGGGCAGGGGGTGATTGGAGAGCTTTATCTGGGAGGATCTTGTGTGGCTCAGGGGTATCTGAATCAAGAAGGGTTAACCGCAGAGAAGTTTATTGTATCATCTTTCAATGATAGGGAGCGACTGTATAAAACTGGAGACCTATGCAAATGGAATGCTGATGGCACTTTGACTTATATCGGTAGAATTGACGATCAGGTAAAACTCAAAGGAAACCGGATTGAGCTAGGTGAAATTGAGTACGTACTATCACAACAAAATGAAGTGGAGTCTGCAGTAGTTCTGATCGAAGAAAGGGCTTTGGGAGAACAGGAGTTGGTGGCATACATTACAGCGAAAACTGAGTTAAACAGTACTGCGTTGAGAGAATACCTTGGAGCAGAGGTTCCCTGGTACATGATTCCGAATCGATTCACCCAACTCGAAGAGATACCATTAACCAGTAACGGTAAAATTGACAAGAAGGCCCTTTCACTATCGGAAGGCAATGATCTGTCCAGTGGGGTGCAGTACGAAGCTCCTGTTCATGAATTGGAAAAACACCTTGTGGAGATTTGGGAAGAAATATTAGAGAAAGACAAAATAGGCATCAACGACAACTTCTTTGATCTAGGAGGAGATTCTATGAAGCTCATTAAACTCAGTAAACGAATCAATGAAATGGTTGACAGAAAAGTTCCCTTGGTCAAATTATTCGCAACGCCTTCTGTTAAGTCACTTGCGATTTATCTTAATGATACATCCCATTCCGAACAGGTGAATGATGACTTAAGGGAACAAGCGGTTGATGAGTTTAATGCAGGGTTGGACCTATTCAATAATTAAAAAATGCGCGAGAGAAATTATACTGGAAACGAAATTGCAATTGTTGGTATTGCATGTGCTACGGAAGGAGTAAAGAACAAAGAAGAGTTTTGGGACAAACTTACTAAAGGAGAAGAAATGCTCCAACGTTATACTGTAGAAGAGTTACTGGAAAAAGGGGTGCCAGAGGAGCTGGCTAGAAATCAAAACTATATTGGTATAAGTTCCAATATAGAAGGTCAGAACAAATTTGATCACGACTTCTTTAATTACCTGCCTCGGGAAGCACGAGCATTGGATCCGCAAATACGTTTCTTTCACAAGGTTGTATGGCAAGGTCTTGAAGACGCAGGAATTAATGTCAATGATCAGTCACAGATTATTGGTCTGTATGCCGGAGCTGGAAATAATCAAATGTGGAAAAATTATACAGCTTTTCTGAAGCGAGACGAATTTCTCGACGACTTCACATTGGATTATTTAAATGAGAAAGACAATGTTGCTTCTCTAGTGTCTTACAAACTGGGGTTGAAAGGACCCGCAATTTCAATTAATACCGCATGTTCTACGTCACTGGTTGCCGTACATATGGCCGTTAGGAATTTGCTTCTAGGAGAATGCAATGTTGCCGTAGCTGGAGGAGTTCGTATCTCAAATAGCGATACCCCTGGTTACTTGTATCAAAAAGGGAATATTCTGTCTTCAAATGGACATTGCAGTCCGTTTGCGAAAGGTTCATCAGGAACAATAAGCACGGATGGTGCTGGAGTTGTTGTACTGAAAAGACTCAAAGATGCTCAAAAGGATGGAAGCAACATATATGGAATAATAAAAGGATCAGCCATTAATAATGATGGTAGCAGAAAAGTCGGTTTTACAGCGCCGAGTATTGATGGACAATCCGATTGTATTAAGCTAGCGCATAAAGTCGCTCGTGTGGACCCTACTTCAATTACTTATTTGGAAACACATGGAACAGCGACCAATTTGGGAGACCAAGTTGAAATTGAAGGAATTTGTAGCGGTTTCGAGAAGTTCAATAATTACATGACCATTGGTTCGGTAAAATCGAATATTGGGCATTGCGATACAGCTGCCGGAGTAATGGGATTGATTAAAACGGTACTTTGCTTGAAAAACCGAAAACTTGTTCCCACAATCAATTGTGACGAGGTAAATGCAGAATTGAATTTGGATGAACATGGAATCACCGTAAATACTGAATTCAAAGATTGGGACACAGAAGATGGCTTATTGAGAAGCGCAGTTAGTTCATTTGGTATTGGAGGAACCAATGCTCACATTGTACTGGAAGATTTTCCTCAGGAAACAAAAGAAGTTGAAGGAGCATTTCTATTTCCTGTTTCGGCAAAATCTTCCTCAGCTCTTAATGCGTACAAATCAAGCCTTCTTACGTTTCTAAATAATTCGGAAGGAGCAACCCTTGGTAATATTGCATTTACGCTTCAAAATGGTCGGGCTTCTTTTGATTATAGAGATTGCTTCGTATGTAAAAGTATTGAGGAATTAAAAGAGAAACTTGAATCCAATATTTCTTATTGTTCTTCTGAGCGGGATTCGAAGGGTGCTGTTTTTATGTTCAGCGGTCAAGGTGCCCAATATTTTGGTATGGGTGCTGGGATGTACGCTTCCAATGCGACATTTAAACAATGGTTGGATCGTGGTTTCGAAGCGCTCAAAAACTATGGAATCAATGATGCCAAGGACGTTCTGTTTGGAAAAGCTGACGCTGGTGTTAAAATAGTGGATACGCGTTATACACAACCGCTTCTGTTCATTTTTGAATATGCATTGTACCAATCGGTCAACGAAATAGGGGGGCAGCCAGCAGCGTTTATAGGCCATAGTGTTGGTGAATATGTTGCTGCAAGCTTAAGCGGGGTATTTTCCTTTGAAGATGGCGTGAAGCTGATGGTTCATCGGGGTGCATTGATGAAATCAACAGCGGAAGGCTCTATGATTAGTATTTCGCGAACAGAGAAAGAAACTATACCATTTCTTAACGATAGACTTTCAATTGCAGCATTGAACACTCAGAACAACTGCGTAGTTTCAGGTTATCAGGATGCTATCGATACTCTTAAAGTAGAATTGTCAAAGGAGCAGATTGAATTTGTAGAACTCAAAACATCAAATGCATTTCACTCGCCAACAATGGATGGGATTCTCGATACGTTCGAATCGCTATTTAACGAAGTAAACCTTTCTGCTCCTGCTATTCCATTTATTTCAAATGTCTCTGGAAAATTCATTACAAACGAGCAGGCGACGAACCCAGACTACTGGGTAGAACACCTGAGAAACGAAGTTCGGTTTGCAGATGGAATCCAAACTTTGCTGAACGCAAAGAATGATGTTTTTATAGAGGTTGGTCCTGGAAAAACACTTTGTTCTTTGTTGAATCTGAACAACGTGAACCAGGAGAAAATTCACGTGATACAAACCGTGCGTCATCCAAAGAAGGAAGTAGACGATGCGCTCTTTTTTAAGAGTGCGATTGGATCCATTTGGAAAGCGGGGATCTCTGTTGAATGGGCTAAAACCCGGGAAGTAAATAATTACCATGTGACTCCAATTCCCACGTATGCGTTTCAGGAATCAGAGTACCCCGTAGAGTTTAATTTTTCCAAATTAATCAAAGAAACTGTTGGAGGTTCGGATATAAATGGTGTCGTTCTTCCAAAAGAAAAATGGTTCAATGTATCGACGTGGAACAGGCTGGCAAAAGTGGAGCAAAAATCCAGAATAAATGCTGACAGGGTTCTTTATTTCAAAGCCTGGGGTTCAGTTGAAATGAAAGGTGTTATCTCTATTGAAGTGGGGGATGAATTTAAACAAGCGGACACAACCCGCTATACATTAAAT
>JBNKGN010000255.1:0-5358 GCA_050289845.1 Crocinitomicaceae bacterium
GACTTTATTTTTTGGAGTTCCTGTTTTCGAATGGAGTCCTCTTGTGCCACGGATGAAAAGCCGCAAAGAAGAATCACAGGAAGAACGAATCGGTTCAGAAAGTACATGGATGGATGTTATTTAGCGATTGTAAATCCGCATTTGTTTGATATACAATTCGCGAGTGTCTTTGTCGAGTTTAAATTCAAGATCCAGCGCAAAATTAAAGTAGGTCTCTCGGGTATAATGCGATCGTAAATACTTCAATTTGATCAATTCCAAAGTATTTGCCAAATTTTGAATTTCTGCTTCGGTCATTACCAGTTTCCCGTCATTTAGCGAGGAATAATTGATGATATCGATCCCTGATTCCGATTTACCGTAAACAGAAACGCTCTCGTCCGGATAGCAAATAAATTCATCGCATTGAATGGATCCGTTGGGTTGTACGACGCTTTCATCGCCTAGTTGTGCATTCACCACAAATCCAAGGTAATCGTCTCTGTACAAATTCGCTGTAATTGCGACACCATTCACCGCTTCATCTGGAAAAGATCGGTGCACCAAAATTCCCATTGCGACCGTACTATGATCAATGTTGAAAGCTTCTCGTTCCATAAAAGCGTTATACGACCACAAACTCGCCCAAACTTTTTTAATGGCTTTATCGATAGGCTTGTCAGGATTTCCTACCTCCCCCGTTTTCGAGGTGTAAATTCCTGCTCCAGAAAACCCTTCACGATCCTCGGCATTAGTAGAAGATCGAAAACGCATTCGTCGAAAATCACCACTATGAACGATCATGCGCTCAACCAACTTCAACAATTCAAGATTGACCTGTGCATCGAGAATCATTTGTTGAATTTCCTCCAGATCCTTTTTTATCGATACACTACTTCTCGTACGATTGTCCATCGCCAATAACGCATCAATTTTAGCTTGAACGCCATTAGCGTTTACATGTTGATCGTAATAGAAAAACGGAATAGCAAACGCCGATTCGGGGACTTTGAATCCAATTTTTTGCGCATAGCGATTGAGTTCACCGAAATTTGCCGCTTTACACCCGACGATACTGCTTAATTTTTCTTCGAGCAAGCGCACGGGAATCAAACTATCGATCTTGGTGTTTTTCGACAAACGGATGGGCTTTCCTGCCTGCCAAATATCTTCCAATTTGACAGAGCTAAGCGCCATTACAAAAGTATCTTGCTCCACTCGAAACGACACAATTTGTCCTTCGAATTGCAGAACATCGGACATATTGAAAATCTCCGTATGCGCACAGATGGGGATTTTTCGGTTTTGCCCCAACAACGTAACGTGGCTTAAAGGTGTTTGAAATTGCGTCACAATCACTCCCTGAACCAATGGAAATACTGCTGGAATATCCTCAATAATGATAATATCAGTAGGTTGAATTGCATCCTTTTCATTTTCCCAATCTCGAATAACGCGCAATGTTCCGTGAGAAGCATATTTCGAAATCGGCTGGTACTTCTGTCCATTGTATATTTCAGACGGACTTAAGGTGGGAATCTTTGTTTGCCCTTGCATCGTGTTATTGATGTGAGCGGTGTTGAGCATCAAATAAAAATTCTTTGCGAAAAACACCTCTTTTTTCACTGCTTCGTAAAACAACTCAATGTGTTTTTTGTTCATCCGATCTGAGGGACCCAATTCCAGCGCATATTTGTCCAATGCCTTGTAATAATTGATATTCGCCAAAAGGAATCTTCGGTCGGAGCGATTGGAATATGCCTCCTCGTTGAATCGTTGCAAATCGTCTGGAAATCCTAATACTTGCATGCAATACTCGTAATGATACTCAAACCGTTCAGAAGAAACGAAATGCAGTTTGTTGTGACGGGTATCGTAGACAACTTTAAGCGACTGAACCTGACCGTATTTTTGATAAAGCGGTTTGGAACTCCAGGCGTCAAATTGCTTTTTTGTAGCGAGCGCAAGGTTTTCCTCCTGTGAATTACCAGCACAGCTAATTAAAACAAATAAGGGCATTAAAAGAATCCAGCGCATATTTTATCGGTTCAACTAATGTACACTCTTTCAGAGGAAATGTTCAAATCGGAACGATCTTCTTTTGAAAGACGAATCAAATACCGTGCGGAAAATTATCGCGTAAATACCCACTCGTCTTCACTGGACAAATTGGCATCGAAGCGGTAGCCACCGACATTGAATGCTTTGATCTCTTCAACGTCTTTGATTTCATTGTCAACGATAAAGCGTGCCATTGCCCCTCTTGATTGCTTGGCAAAAACCATAATTACTTTGTAATCGCCATTTTTAAAATCCTTAAAAACCGGGGTTACAATGCGCGCTTTCAATTGATTCAATTTGGCCGCTTTAAAATACTCAGCAGACGCACAGTTGACGATCACTTCAGATTCCTCGGCATCAATAGCTTTGGCAATTTTGGTATCCCAATATTGATACAAATTCTTCTTAGAGGGAGTCACAGCCCAAGAAGTCCCCATTTCCAAACGGTACGGATAAATCACGTCCAATGGACGCAAAATCCCGTACAATCCTGAAAGAATGCGCACAGTGTCTTGTGCAACAGCAATTCCTTTTTCGTCCAAAGATTCAGCGTCAAATCCACGATAAACTTCTCCATTAAAGGCGGCAATGGCGTGTGCTGTTTGCTCCGTCAAAGCGACCTCTGGTTGCCAAACCTGATTGCGATCGAAATTCAATTGCCCCAATTCTTTCGATAAATGCATCATTTTCGCCAACTTGTTCGCCGAGAATTTGCGCATTTTGTTCATTAAATAATCGGCTTCAGAAATAAATTGTGGCGTCGTCACAGTGCTTGTTGCTACTCGTTTCGACATGTCGATATTTTTGGCAGGAGATAACAGTACTTTCATAGATGTTGATTTCTTAAAAACAAATATAACAAGACGGACAGCGGATTCATAGTGAATCGAACGCGATTTCTGAGATGTCGTATTAAAACACTTTCCTTAATTGGAAGAACGGACGTTGGAACTACAACTTTGACTTTAAAGGAAAAGAAGCGAAAATCCTACAACAATTAAAATTCCGACAAGGTTCAAGATAAATCCTACGCGTACCATTTGATTGACTGTTACTTTTCCTGAAGAAAAAATAATGGCATTCGGTGGCGTACTTACGGGTAACATAAAAGCACAGGAAGCTGCGAGCGTTACGGGCAAGCACAATTGCACTACGGAATAATCGCTGGAAGTCAAAGCAAAGGCGGCAACGATTGGAACAAACACCTGTACCAAGGCCAAATTGGACATCACTTCGGTTCCGAAAATAGACAGCGAAACCAGGATTAAGAGGAGCAATCCCAATGGTAACTCCTTGTAATTTTCGAAGGCATGTGAGAGGATTTCAATCACCCCATTCACTTCCATCATTTTTGCAAGGGCCATTCCTCCGCCAAACAGCAACAAAATTCCCCATGCCATTTTCTGAGTGTCCTTCCAATCCAATAGCGCCTTCCCTTTGTGTGTACTAGGAAGTACGAACAACAAAATCGCACCTAAAATAGCTGGGACTTCGTCACCAAATTTGACGTCCATTGCCTCTTGAATTAACGGCTTGAACGACCAAATAAAGACAATTAACAGGAAAGTTAGAAGTACTCGAATTTGATCTTTTGTCCACGCTTTTTTCTCAAAATCCAGCTCATGCAATTCGGTATTTCGTTCCTTTCCGAGCAAGAAGTAGAAGTAGAAATAGACTGCTGCCAACATGACAACACTGAGAGGGAAACCTATTTTAAACCAATCGAAAAACTCCACTTTTGTGGCAATCTCCGTACTCGTCTCAAAATAAGCTGCCATCGCAACGTTTGGTGGAGAGCCGATCAAAGTGGCCATTCCCCCGATACTAGCGCCGTAAGCAATTGCTAGAAGTAGGTACAGGGAAAATTTCGAATTGGCTTTTGACGGAAGTTTATCGATCACAGCAATTGCCATTGGAAGCATCATCAAGGCAGTAGCGGTGTTTGAAATCCACATACTCAAAAGTGCGGTGGACATTAGAAAACCAAGTAGCACCTTCGCTTTGGATTTTCCAACAGCCCTGACAATCATTTCGGCGATCCGCTGATGCACCTCCCATTTTTCAAGGGCTAATGAGAGAACAAAACCTCCGAAAAACAGGAAAATCATTCGATTTCCGTAGGCACCTGCCAATTGATCCGTATCCAATACCCCAAGCGGTACCGCCAATAAAAGTGGAAAAAGAGCCGTAACGTAAATAGGGATCACCTCGAAAATCCAGAAAACGACCATCAATGAGGAGATAGCCATTGTTCCCCAAAACTTTTCGGAACCAGGCGGTGCTAGAAGGATCATGAAAGCAGACATCAAAATGCCTCCAAACATGATCATCGTTTTAAGATTTGCCTTCTCCATTCCCTTTTCCTTCGCTTAGGCGAATTATTCCATTTTGTTCAAGCGATCGGTGAAGTCTTTACTTGCATTGTTCACATCTGCAACAATGGCACTGTAGTTTTTTTTGGATTTTGCAGCATTGATTCTCGTGATGGTAGCGTCATGAAAATCCACGACATCGTCCATCAATTTGTCTGCATCATCGGCGCTCGGAGCATTTGTTACTACCAAGTAATCGCAGCTATCAAGCACTTCATAAACGATTCTTTTTACTTTGTTTTTTAGGAGTCTTTTACTAGCCATTTTTTTAAGAATTCTCAATTGATTTAGCTAAAGATAGTTTTTTATTTGACAAAAATCTCCGCGAAACCATCTAATTCAAATGCTTCATTTAATCGCGCGAACGAGTATACAGAGTTTGCTAAGAGCGTGAATTTTTTCCCTACATTGAACCCTCTTTGCTTTGAATTGTATCAAAATAAAAACAGCGAATGGATCGTAAAGAATTTCTACTCAGTTCTGCACTTGCAGCTATATCAGTAACCACCTTAGGCTGTGTTGTCCCGCGAAGCTCGGTCGCGAACGACACAATGGAACCACAATTACCAGAATCTACACATCAGGGCGATTGCGCCACTACGGATGATATTCTCGGTCCATTTTATCGTGCCAATGCCCCTGAGCGGTCCAATTTACTGTTTGAAGGGCTTGCTGGATCGAAAGTACAAATCAGTGGATCGGTGTTTACAGATGATTGCACAACAGTTGTTTCCGATGCGCACATTGAAATTTGGCATTGCGATACCGAAGGGAAATACGACAATACATCGGATGCATTTTTACACCGTGGACGACAGAAGTCCGACGGGGATGGTGCTTACTCTTTTACAAGTATTCTTCCTGGGAAATATTTGAACGGAGCACTTTATCGCCCAGCGCACATACACTTTCGGGTCACCCATCCAACACACAAAGAACTGGTTTC